>JALYQI010000034.1 GCA_030855955.1 bacterium
CAAGTAAAAATATTGTTATCGTAACCGACTGGATTTATGGCGGCGGCAGTGAAATGGTGGTTTTAGAGCTGCACAAAATGTTTCCGGATGCACCTATTTATACGTCATATTGTACGGATGAATGGCGAGAGAAGTTAGACAATAAAGTTATTACAGGTTACTTACAGCAACCCCCTTTCCGTCAGCTTCGTAAGTTCCTGCCACTTCTAAGACAGTTCTGGTTTGCAAGGTTAGACCTTGCAGAATTTGACTTAGTTATCTCTGTGACTGGCAATGGAGAGGCCAAGTTTGCACAGGCTCGTGAAGGCGCCAAACACATCTGTTATTGCAACACCCCAGTGCACTTCTATTGGCGACACTATCAAGAATATTTGCAAAATCCCGGCTTCAAGCCTGCTTGGTTAGCGAGATTAGGTTTGAAATTATTAGTTGGCCCGCTCAAAAAACGTGATTACGCAGCCGCCCAGCAAGTCGACGTGTTTTTGGCCAACTCTACTCACATCCAAAACGATATAAAAGAGTTTTACGGACGTGATTCAAAAGTTGTGTTCCCGCCAGTTGATACCCAAAAATTCACTGGATCTAACACGCAGCCACAGAGCGAGAAGCCTATTAGTTTCGTAACACATGGCCGCCTAGTGCCAATGAAGCGAGTAGACATAATAATTGACGCCTGCAACAAGCTCGGCCTGCCGCTGACAGTAATCGGCAAAGGCCCAGAATTTGAGAATTTGGCAAAGTTAGCTGGTCCAACCGTCATCATTAAAGGATTTGTACCCGACGATGAGTTGGCCGAAGAACTGGCTAAGCACAGCGCATATATCTTCGCTGCATACGAAGATTTTGGTATTGCACCTATCGAAGCTATGGCGACTGGCTTGCCTGTTATCGCATATGACGCCGGCGGTGCCCGTGATTACATTGCCCCCGGTAAAACCGGCGAGTTTTTTGATACTCAAACTGTCGATGCTCTTAAAGCGGCGTTAGTGAATTTCGATCCAAGCAAGTATAGTCAAAACGATCTGCTGGAGCAGGCAAAAAAGTTTTCGATAGCTAATTTCAAAGCTAACGTCTTTCCAATAATAGAATCAAGAAAGTAGGCAAGAAATGTGTGGAATAGTTGGATACATTGGTAACAAACCCGCAACTGGCTATCTGCTTGATGGTCTGGAATCATTAGAATACCGAGGCTACGACTCAGCAGGTATTGCCCTACTACGTAATGACAAAATTGAAGTAACTAAAGTAGTCGGCCGCGTCGAAGCCCTTCGTAAAGAAGTCGGTAGCGGTATGACCTCTGCCTGCGGCATCGGCCATACGCGTTGGGCAACACACGGCGGCGTGCTCGAAAAGAACGCTCACCCACACCTCAGCCAAAATGGTGAATTTGCGGTGGTTCATAACGGAATAATTGAGAATTATCAGGAAATAAAAGATTTTCTCATCAAAAAAGGCTATAAATTTATATCGGATACAGATACCGAAGTTGTGCCAAACCTTATAGATTTTCACTACAGGCAGCTTAAAGACGTTAATGCCGCATTTCTCACCGCAATTAAGCTACTTCGGGGTGCTTATGCTATCGTAATGACTTCGGTTCACGACAACAAATCAATTTATGCTGCTAAGCTCTCCAGCCCGTTGGCGATCGGAGTTGGCGACAATGAGATGTTTATAGGCAGCGACGGAATCCCAATGGCCGGCAAAACCGACCAGATAGTTTTTTTGCAGGACAACGAAGCAGCTGTAGTGACTAGTGATGAATATGAGATCCTAAATCTTAACGACGACAGTGTGATAAACCGAGCGCCAGAGACCCTTGAGATAGAATTAGCGAGCGCTGATTTAGGTGCCTACGATGACTACATGAGTAAAGAGATCCACGAAGCTCCGCAAACGGTTCGCTCGGCAATGCTTGGTCGTGCCCGTATCGAGGATTCGATTGTAAAATTAGGCGGACTGGAGTCTGTCGATAACCAATTCGCATACATTACCAGAATAATAATTATCGCTTGCGGCACTAGTTATTACGCTGGAATGGTCGGCGAGTATCTTTTAGAAGAAATTGCTGGTATTCCAGTCGAGGTACAACAAGCCAGTGAGTTTCGCTACCGTAAAGAGCCTCTAAGTCGCAGTACTGCTGTTTTAGTTATATCCCAATCAGGTGAAACGGCGGACTGTATTGCCGCACTTAATAAGCTAAAAGGTACCGGCGTATTGCTTTTAGGGGTAGTCAATGCGCCTGGATCGACGCTAGCTAGGCTGACAGACGCCGGAGTTTATTGCCACGCCGGTCCCGAAAAAGCCGTCGCCAGCACGAAGGCTTTTGTCGCTCAGGTGACCGTCCTATGCCTTATAGCGCTTCATTTATCCAAAGCTTACCCTGATTACAAAAAGACTCTGGAAGCTATGGATAAGCTCCCTGCCCAACTAGAACAGGTACTAAAGCTAGATAGTCAGATCAAGAAAATTGCTGTCAAATACTCCATAGCCCGAGATTTTCTCTTTATCGGCCGGCGATATCTTTACCCGGTTGCCCTAGAAGGTGCGCTTAAACTAAAAGAAATAAGCTACATCCACGCCGAAGGTTTTGCCGGCGGCGAAATGAAGCATGGACCATTAGCACTAGTTGACGAGAATTTCCCTACATTTGCTTTAGCGCTAAGTAGCGATATAGCTGAGAAGTCGGCCAGTAACATGCAGGAAATAAAAAGCCGCGGCGGCCCAATAATCGCCGTCGTTGATGACGCTAAATCGGAGGCAGCCAAACTTGCTGACGACACTATAGTGATACCCAAAACAATTGAACCGCTTCAGCCTGCTTTAGCCGCCGTAGTTACGTACTTATTTGCCTACCACGTCGCCCGCAAACTAGACCGTGACATAGATAAACCGCGCAACCTCGCCAAAAGCGTCACGGTAGAATAGAAATATTACTACCAAACTGTTAATTAATAAGTTTTACACAGTTTATACACAATTTTGCCCACAACACAATTAGCTTATGCTTGCTATGTATAGGCTGTGCCTATAATAATGCAAGCATAAATCTAGGAGGGTATCGTGAACATAAAGCAAGCCGTCTTTTCATTTGTCAAAAATTGCCACCAAAAACTAAAACCCGCCAGTTTAGTCTCCTTAATAATCATTACCTTGCTCTTGCCGATATTTGGCCCGCTAAATGCACTAGCTGGAAGAATTAACGATTGTGTAAGTACCGGTTATGCATGCGTTAGTGGTACTGGATACAAAGGTGTGGCTGCCTGGGGTTATCCAGGTCCTCACAACTGCACCCTGTACGCTGCATATCGACTAGCTCAAAATGGATATAGCAACCCAAGTGGGCTAGGTAATGCTTACGAGTGGGACGAACGCGCGCGATCTAGGGGGGTTTTAGTAAATACAACTCCTGCAGTTGGCTCTATTGCTCAGTACGATACTAATGCAGGTCATGTAATGTATGTAGAAGCTGTAAATAGCGATCATATTGTAATAACTGAAGATAATTGGGGTGGTGGTACCAAAAAAGCTCGAATTTATAAAAATACTGTGGAATGGAACCGTCTAGAATTCCTCCACTTTAAAGACGTGAATCAAACTGGATTTAGCGGAGTTGGTAATGCAACCTTCCGGGGCAACGCATTGAATTCAGGAGAAACCTTATTTCAGAACCAATATCTTGCTTCGAGTGATTTACGGCATACTCTAATATTTCAAACTGATGGGAATTTAGTAATTTATAACGGTAGTGGAGCGGTCTGGAGTGCGCAGACTGGAGGCAAAGGTGGCGTAAGATTGATAGTCCAATCAGATGGAAATTTAGTACTATACAATTCAGCTAACCAACCAGTATGGAACACGGCTACTTTTTCTAACAGCCTAGCTAGCCTAGTAATGCAAGATGACGGAAACTTGGTTTTATATGGTCCTGGAGCACTATGGAACACGCAAACAAATACTGGTAATTACGGCTCATATTATGGAAATTTCCAGTTAACTTCTGGGCAGACTTTAAGTAAAGGCCAATACATTCGCTCTTCAGACGGTCGGTACGCTCTGCTACTTCAACACGATGGAAATTTAGTACTGTTTAGTGCGGGTTACCATGTTCTCTGGCATTCAGGTACTGGCGGTAGCAATGCCGAGAGTTTAATAATGCAAAACGATGGGAACTTAGTACTATACAGAAGTTATACTCCAGTATGGAATACGCAGACAACTGGATCTGGAGATAGGCTTGTAATGCAAGATGATGGTAACTTAGTACTTTACGCAGTTAATACTCCTAGATGGCACACCTCAACTGGCGGTAAAATATAGTTCAATTTTTTTGACATGAATATATAGCTTCGCATAATAGAGTGAATAACAAGTTAAAGATAAAATTAAGGCTGGTGTTCGCATTTAAGGTTGGCAGTTGTACGCCGTTAATAATCTTAAATCACTTCGTGACCGGTTTCTTGGTTAATTCTTGAAGATGAATCACGCTTCTCAACTTCATGGCTACCCACGCCAAATACGGTCTTAATATCACAGTCAACGCACGATTGACTCTCGTTTTCTGGAAGCGCGTGTTTGTTTGGGTCACGATCGCCACCATTAGCAAATATTAATTCGTCATCAGGATATAGAACACGTATTTCTCGGAGTGTTTTTGCTTGACCTAAGTCTTCGTCAACAGACAGCATAACTTCATCTACCGCCCTTAAGGAACGCATTAATCTCATTCTGTTATGTTCGTCAAGAATTATCTTACCTTTTTTAAGCAATTGGGCTTTGTCATTATTTATAATTACAATTAAGTAGTCACCAATTGTTCTAGCCGCCTCAATCATATCAAGATGCCCGCCATGAAGTGGGTTAAAGTAGCCACTCACGATTACTCTCTTCATGAAACCCCAATAATTCCTGCAATAACAAAAACCGTATCTTCCCACTTATCAACGGATATACAATTTATACCCATCTCCTTCACAGGCAGATCATTTCCGCCCTCTATTATCTTGTCTCCAACGAAAAGAATTTCTTCCTTCGTTAAACCTGTTGCTGCAAGCAACTTATTCATTCCATATGCTTTGTCTACTCCAGGAATAGTTACATCAATAGACGTAAGTCCAGCAACTTTTACGTTAAATTCGGGTATTTCTTTACTTACAACTTCTGCTACTTTCATTCTTTTCTTCATATCTGGATCCCAAGATTCTTTAACTCTAACGCCTTCATCTCCGAGCATAGATACAACTTCCTGTCCCAATGGGGAGAGAGTTATCTGGCTTTCCCTATCCTCTATAGTAGGACCATAGGTTTTTTCTATAGGCTCGCCTGCTTGTGCCCAACCGTGCTCTAGTGCTGATATGATCTGTTGTTTTTGCTCGGGGGTAAAATCTTCGGCATAAATTTTATTCCAACTATCATTTTCAAAACGATAATATCGCGTACCAGTTGTTGGTAGTAGATGTAATTTTTTGAGATGCTCTGGATCTGCAGTAATTTGCGATAGGAATTGCGTTTGAAATAGTTCATATTTTGCTCCGGATATTACACATACCTGGTATTTTTCTAGAAGTTTATTAAACTGTTCCACCATTTTTGGGTCAAAGTGTGATTTACTCGGAGCAAGCGTACCGTCTAAATCAAACGCTATCATCTTTTTTGTCATAGTTATTCTCCATCTTTGTTAAGTCTGACAAAAGTATATTGTACAAAATTAATTTTAACAGATTTGCTATACTTTATCTGTTAACTAAGAAAGAGGCTGAGTTTGAAAACACTAATAACTGGAGGAGCAGGTTTTATTGGCTCCAATTTCATCCACTTAATTAGAAAACAACGTCCAGACTGGCAAATAACAGTCATAGACAAAATGGGCTACGCCGGAAATATGGCAAGTCTAGATGGTGTTATACAAGACATCACATTTGTTAAAGG
>JALYQI010000024.1 GCA_030855955.1 bacterium
CTGTTAGGCGACCTTGCTTATCATAATTACCGACTTCACGCTCGACAATAGAAGCTAATATGATGCCCTGGAATACACTTAATTGCTGCTCTGCAATGCCGGCGCGTATAGCGGGGGATAAAGCTTCCGCCATTTCATCCAGTGACTGCTGAATGATAGCTTGAGGGGTCGTTTCTGCAATTTTTTGAAAAGATTCCGGGTACAGATAACCCTCTAGCGAGGCTGCGGCAGGCTTATCTACCAGAGCGGGATGGTTAGCATATGTTTTGGGATTCAAGGCTTTATCAATCTCAGCCGCTTTAAAGCCTTCATCGATAAATTTTTGACGTATTTGATCTATGCGCGTGCCTGGCAAAATAGTAAATAAATCCATAGCAACATCTCCCCGCGTTAAAATGGTAACAATTTCCGGAACGTCCTGTGATTGTTTTAAGCGGTAGGTACCGGCTATAAATTGCTCACCCAAGTTCTGGCTCCTGACATACTGGGTGAAAGCCCGGGTGGAGCGTACTAGGTTCTTTTCTTTCAAACCATCGGCAACTTGTGGTGCAGTCGAACCGGATTCTATTACAAAAATTATATTTTGCTTAGAGTTTGCATCCACTGGCTGCAGATTCCGCTCATACAAAGTTTTAATACCAATCACCCCAAGGATGGTGATAAGCATACCGGCTATACCCACAAACAGTAATGGCTTAAACCAGTGACGGTGCGAGGAATGAATTTTATAAGCTGTCATGCCGTATACCCTGCAGTTTGATTTAAATAATCGCGCAATATCAAGGAGGCAGCTTCACTATCAATATCTGCTTTTTCATATGATTTACCGCGTGCCTTTAATAATCGCTCGGCTTCAATACTAGTGCCGGCTTCGTCCTGCATCACCACCGGAATATTCAGTTTGTGCGATAAATCAGCGGCAAATTTACGGGCGATTATGGTTTGTTGTGTTTCTTGGCCATGTAAGCCACGCGGTAATCCTACTACCACAACTGCGACATTCTGATTACGAACAAGTTGATCAATGTTATCGTATATTTCCGTAATCTTTGTGCGGTCAAGTGTAACTAAAGGGGCTGGTAATCGAGCAAGTTGAGAAGCAAGAGCAACACCTATACGGCGATCACCGACATCCAATGCCAGTACATATTTATTCTGATTCATCAGCCTCTGTTTGTTGATCAGCTGAGTCGGCGGGTTTTTCGACAATAATGGTAATTTTCTTGGCAGCCTTTGGTGTTGAATATACCCAGAATGGGCTGTAATCTACCACTACTTCCTCGACTCCCGGCAAAGCACTGATATATTGCTCTGCTTCGCCCCGCTTCTTGCCCCGCACCGCTTCTTTGACAGCGTCTTGATCAATTTCCGGACCTGCTACCACTGAGGTACGGAAGCTAAGCAATGCCTCGTTAGGTTTTGGTTGGCTATTCAAGCGTAAAATTGCACTATCGATCCCATGGTCGGTAATAGCTTGTTGTTCGGTGTCAATCTCTGCCGACACATCATTTTCGACAAGTTTTATCAAATCGTCTTTTTTAACTCCTAACATTGTATAAACCAGATCAGCCGTGACTGTCACTTCGGTTGCTTCTTTGTTTACCGCTGGACTGGCAGTAATTTTTTGCTTGCCGGCTTTTTTCGTTTCAGTTAGCGCCATTAAACTTTCGGCCTCAAACATAGTTTTGAACTCTTCATCAACTTCACTATCGGCCCGGGCAGTAATCTTTGCAACAGCGTCATCCACATCTTTTTGACTAACTACTTTTACAATCTTCGATGTCCCACCATCAAAGCCATCATTATTGCTACCAGTTACATTACTATTGCCACTTACACTAAAGGTCTTACCACTACCGATGTTAAACTTATCGCCATTATCGGCTGAGACGACATCGACAGTTTCACTAGAAATACTCGGCAAAGCATCATTTTGGCAACCGCCGCCAAATTCAACGCTTTGCATTGTAGCTGAATCTTGCGTTATAAAATTCAGACCGTCAGCACTAACAATCGTGCCCTTAGGCACCGTAACTTCATCTTCCGAACAATCAGATAATTTTAAGGTGACTTCGCCTTTCGCTTTGGTGCCGTCATCACGCTCACCGGTGGCGGGAGTTTTTTCACTGTCGGTCTTTTTTATTTCCTTGAGAGTGGCCGGGACTTTTTTATCATTTGCATCCAGTTCAGTAATGTTCTCACTGGCGGTAAAATCAAAAGAACTTACTAGCGTTGTAGTATCGGTTCGGATGGTGATTATTGCTTTGGGCATAAAAATCATCGCAAATATCCAGCCAACGATAAGTAGTACAAGGGCAAGTCCGGCCAAGAAAAAACGTGAACGGAACCTTTCAAAATTTGGCACCTTAAGGTGCTTGAGTTTTTTGAGTGGAGATGACACACCGGCAGCCGCAGGTGCAGTAGCCGAATCCATATTAACGTTATCCAGCTCAATGGTTTCGGTTTCGTCATCCGCTTTAGTAGCGGCGGCCAAAGTACCGATTGAGGCTGCCATATCGAGTGGCTTGCCATCATCGGCGATAATTTCGGGTTCATCAGTCGCTGACTCAGCTTGGTTTGGTAAAGGCGGAATAACCGGTTTGCTTTGAAGACTTTTAGCCACATGGAGGCCTGCCACGGCGGCAAGCGGCAACAAGCCGGACTCGGAAGTAATTAATACTATGTTTTTCTTGGCATTCTCTGAAGCTTTTTTGAGTAACTTCATATTAACCACGCTCTGTAACACCGTGGCGCGCTTGGGCAAAACCAAGGCTATGATCTTTTGGTCAGACACCTTAACCTTATCGATGATATTAGTAATTTCATCATCGACGTCTATGTAGATTGTTTCTTTGTTCGAAGCCGCCATTATACGCTCAGTAATCTATTAATTCTTTCTTTGATAGAACCAGACTTATGGTCTGGATTCTGTTGATTCAATGTATCTGCTCCCACTCTTAGTAGTCCCATTGCGGTAATGTATGTATGGTCGTTTACTGCGCCTGTTTTGTCAACAATCCCGACGACTTGGCTTGGTTCAATGTGCTGCACAAGTGGTTTGCGGGTAAACGGTAAACCAGTATACCAAGACGACTGCGAGAGTTCATCCATCAGTAAGTCTAGCGATGAGCCACCGCCACAAAGTAGTAACCGGTGTGGCAAATGATCCAGTTTGGTGAATTCGCTAAGGGCTAGCTCTACCCCTGATACCCAGACTTCCAACGTCTTTTTGAGCGCATCCGTTACTTGTGCTTTTTTATGCGCGGGTAATTTGGATGAATCTATAGCTAATTTCAATATTTCGGCTTGTTCAAAATCCGTCGACAAATCACGTTCAACCGAACGGGTAAAAGCCCGGCCACCGATGCCAAACATTTTAGTACCTTCCACTCCGCCATCGTTTAATACGGCGATGTCTGTCGTTCCACCACCAACGTCCATTAAAATCGCATTCAGAGTAGCATTTGGATCATTGCCTACCACGCTACGGGCTACCGCAAAGGGCTCAGCAGCGACAGCCAACAAATCCAAGTCAAGTTCGTGCGCCGTACGCTCCAGGGCTCCGATATGAATCAAAGGTGCAAAGGCTGTATAAAGTTGAATTTCTACATCACGACCCTGGAAGCCTAAAGGGCTACTTACGACATAGCCATCTATAGTGATGCTTACCAGCGCGCTGTTCACTAAGCGAATCTCTACGTCCTTGCCACCGAGCTCCCAGGCCAGTTGAGCCTTGGCTTTATCGAGCGCCCGTTGTTGCACCATGCCGATGATTCGTTCGATTTCGGGCATATCGAGCGCTTGGCTGGGGTCTTTACGGTTAAATTTAACGGTTGTAGTAGTTCCTTTGACGAGTTCACCGGCGATACCAATCACCGCTCCACGCACTGAAACGCCAGACATTTTTTCTGCTTGGGATAATGCCTCGTCACAATTACCGACTACTCCGGCAATATCAGCAATCGCACCAGCTTGCATGTCGGCCAAATCCTGATGGGCTCGGCCAACACCGACAATTTCAATTTCATCACCATTCAGTTTACCAATAAGTGCCTTGACGTTTTCTGTACCAATGTCCAAAGCTAAAATATAACCCGGCTGTTCGTTCTCCGGCTGGTCAGAACGACCCAAAAACTGTCCCTTTAGCTTACTAAGCATATCCGTATTATTGTAGCATGGGAGATAACTATTTAGTCTCCATGCAATGGGTCCATACTACTAAACACAAACGGCAAGCCATCATCCATGACAATACCTTGAATATCTGATAATATATCGTCCTTCGCAGCAATCGATTTAACGGGTCGTAGGGCATACTCTGCCAGTAGCTGGGCTGTATGTACATTAGTACCTAGTGCAAGTCTAACTTGAAGCACATCACCACCTTCAACCGTAGTAATATCTCTTATAGAATCCTCACAATTATATCCAAGTGACTTATGGACCCTTTCCCTTTGTTCACTGCTTTCTGGACCAAATCGTACAGTCACATCCCGATTACCTTTAAAACTTAAATCCATAACAGCCCGCTTTCTTTTAGTTTTCGTGCGAAATAAAAACTTCTTATTAACCATCGTACTCCTAAGGAAAACCAAATGGCAATAGTTTTATAAATATTTAGAATTTACTCGAATATTTTTAGTGTTTTTAAAGCTTCGTAGGTAATGTTCTTGTAACTGGGCTGCTTGATGGACACCAATTACTGTTAATCGCCCACGAACTATAACCCCACCAGATTCTAAGGAATGTCTCCGGGGATATTCAAATAAGGCTATGGTTGTATTACGTACTGCACCCCGAAACAATCGCCAAAGCCGCTCTTCATCTTCCCCGAATATTACT
>JALYQI010000057.1 GCA_030855955.1 bacterium
GAGTAGTCGCCGGCGGAGATGAGGCAAAAGCAGTAGAAAAAGTTTTAGACGTGCATAAAACCGTCGAAAACAGTGGTGCTAAAATTGCCGAGATTGCAGGCTTAGATATCGCAGATAAACTTGCAGAGCATCAGGGAGAATACGTAGCGGGACATTTAGAGAGCGCGGAACTAATCAAGGTAACAGCTAATGCATTTTTGGCGCTAAAGATCTCTTTCTCAAATTCCATTGCCAAACTATGTGATGAAACAGGGGCAAACATTACCGAAGTTATGGCAGCTGTTGGCTCCGATAAAAGAATTGGACGTGCCTTCCTGAATGCAGGACGCGGTTATGGGGGCGGTTGTTTCCCTAAGGATGTAAGTGGTCTCATTAGCAGCGCTCTTGAGCATGGCGTGGATATGCCAATTATGACTTCAGCAGTTGACGTTAACGAGTCAATGCACGGCTATATTTTAAATAAGGCAGAGTTAAAAGTTGGGCCATTAGCAGATAAAAAAATTGCAGTTCTAGGGTTGGCGTTTAAGCCCGGAACAAGTGATGCTCGTAAGTCACCTGCCGTTGCAATCGCAAATCAACTGGCAAAAATAGGCGCAAAAGTGACTGCCTATGATCCGGAGGCCAACAAGGAAGCTACGCCTGAATTAAGACGCGGGATAGAAGTAAAGGATAGTCTAGAAAAAGCAATTAATGATACAGATATTATATTTGTAGCCACTGAATGGCCAGAATTTAAGAAATTCACCAGCTGGAAACAACATGCTCCTAAGCTTACAGCTATTGTTGATTGTATGAATTGTCTGGATGATTATAGAATCACAGACGAAGAATTAACTCTTATAGGTGTTGGACGGTAAGCAATGCTGTTTATTTTTTATATTTTTGTCTTTTGGTAACTTCCAAAATTTTTTCTTGATTATTGAGCATTCTATCGAGCATATCCGCCACTAAACCTAAGCCCCAAATCATAAATGCCAAAGTAATAAGATACAAACCAATAGCCCCCACTGCCACAAAAGGGGAGATCTTTCCCGTAGAAGCCCAGTGGAATAGAGTAAATCCACCCATAATAAGCCCTGGAATAATTAGAATAAGCCCCAGGCCTCCAAAAAATCGTAATGGTGCGTAATCTCTGTAAGCCCGCAAAATATTTAAGGCGCTACCAAACAAGAATTGCCAGAAACTTTTAACAACCCGTGATTTACGACCTGGATAATATTTCACGTCTGTAGGTACTGCTACGATGTGCATTTTCTTCACAGCAAGTACCTGAAAAGATTCTTGGGTGTAGGTGTAATTACTATTAATGTTTATGGCGAGCATGGCTTTTTTGGTATAAGCCCGGAAGCCACAGGTAACATCGTAGAATTTTTGTCCCGATAGATTACCCACAATCCACGACCCCATACGGTTTGCCCAATATTTACCGCCAGGCATCCCAGCCGGTTTACGCCTCAGACCCGTTTTTGGATCGGTAAAACGATCGGCAGCAACAAAATCCGCGCCATCCTCTAGTATTGGTTTAAGCAAGGTCGGGATGTCTTCTGGCGCAAACTGTAGATCACCATCAATATTGACAGCGATATCGGCTTCCATACTTAATACGGCATCCAGTGCCTCTTCAAAACGGTAGGCTAGGCGTTTCTGGTGCACGCCGTCTATTACTTTTGTGACTCCCGCTTGCTTAGCTACTTTGGCCGTACCGTCAGTGCTGCCATCGCTAATTACTAGTGTTTCAATTTTATCTATACCTTTTATCTGCTTGGGTATTCGCGTAATTAACTCGGCAACAGTCTCTGCTTCATCTTTACAAATCGAGAATACAATTAATTTCATGGCGTGTTGTCTTTTCTCCCTTTCTTACATTTTACTTATAAAGTGTTTTATAATCTAGTGAGATGAAAAAGGTTGCCATTATTGGACTTGGGTATGTTGGTCTTCCACTTGCCTTGCTTGCAGAATCAAAAGGATATGAAGTTATTGGAATAGATTTAAGCAAAACTAAACTTAAAAAATTGCAGAATCACCTTCCCGTCATTGATGACGATTTAGCTAACAAGCAACTTCGTGGTACTAAAATGATCTTTACCGATGACTTTACTAAGCTAGAGAACGCTTCAATTGCAATAGTCTGCGTTCCGACGCCAGTTGACGTGATGAAGAATCCGGATTTACGGCCGGTAAAGGGTGCTTCTATCAATGCTGCTAAACACCTAAGACCTGGCAGTTTGCTGATTATAGAGTCTACTATCAACCCAGGGGTGTGTGATGAAGTGATTATCCCTCTTATTGAAGCAGAGACAGATCATATCGTAGGCAATACATTGCATATAGCCCATTGCCCAGAACGCATTAATCCGGGGGACCCAAAATGGCATGTTGGTAATATTAATCGTGTTCTTGGTGCGAACTCTGATAAATCTCTTGATATAGCTTATGAATTTTATAACACCATCATTGATGCCCAAATTAAGAAAATGGGTAATATTAAAGAGGCCGAAGCATGCAAAATTGTAGAGAACTCGTTCCGGGACATCAACATTGCCTTTGTTAATGAACTGGCAATGTCCTTCGACAAGCTTGGAATAAATGTCAATAATGTCATCGATGGCGCTGCTACCAAGCCCTTTGCATTTATGGCGCATTACCCGGGTATTGGGGTAGGTGGGCACTGTATTCCAGTCGACCCTTATTATTTGATTGAGTATGCCAAGTATAACGGATTTGAACATAAATTCTTATCTTTAGCCCGTAATATCAATGAATCCATGCCTGTCTATTCGGTAACTAGGTTGGAAGAAGCCCTAATAGAAAAAACAGGCAAAACCCTTGAGGGAGCTAAAGTTGCCGTATTGGGCCTGTCTTATAAAGCTAATGTTGCCGACGACCGTGAAAGCCCAGCTTATGTAGTAATCAATACCCTCCAAAAACGAGGTGCAGAAGTAACGACATATGATCCATACATTCTTGAAAAGTCCGATGCTAAAACTCTGGACGAAGCAATAAAAAATAAAAACGCTATCATTTTAGTTACATCACATAAGGAATTCCTCAACATTACGCCTGATAAAATAATGGGTTTATCCGTATTTCTAGATGGTCGCAATGCAGTAAATGATAAAAAATCTTTTACTGATGCAGGAATTACATATATGGGCATCGGAATAATATAAAATTATATGTACTAAAGGACAATGTATATACATGATAAAAAATAAACAAAATGAAAATCTTTTTTTTAAGGCTCCAAGATATTTATTTAGAAAGTATAATATCCTAAGAATAATTAACAGATTACCCGTAAAAAGTTTCGTTGATATAGGATGCGGCGCAGGTGAACTTGCTTGTACTCTTGCAGAAAAAGGCTACAAAGGTATGGGTATAGATTTCTCAGGTGATGCAATCGCCGTTGCCGAGAATATCAGAAAACAAAGGGGTATATCTCGTGCAATTCTAAAATTTAAAAAGGGTTCCTTGAGCGAATTACCAATAAAATTTGACCTATTGATTAGCTGTGAGGTCCTCGAGCATTTAGAAAACGATAGGAAGTTCCTGAAGGATATTCATAAATACTCTGATTATTTTATTTTCTCTGTGCCTGCACGCATGAAGTGGTTTGATGTTTTTGATGAAAAAGTTGGACATTTTAGACGTTATGAAAAAAAAAGCATGATTCAACTATTAGAAGATGAGGGCTACGAAGTAATAGAATTTTTATCGTATGGGTATCCGTTTATAAATGTTACGAGGCTAGCGCGTAAAGCTCTTGCAAGTAAAGTACATAAGCAAAAGAGCACCGAGGAAATGACTAAACAGAGTGGAATTAACCCAATAAAAACAAAATTCAACTTAGGAAAATTAAATATAGAGATAATTATTAAACCTTTATATTATTTAAGTCTTCCGTTCAACAAATACAATTTTTCGGAGGGTTATTTGGTTCTATGCGAAAAGAAAAAATAATAGAATTCTTAGTTAAAAGTCGCCGTTACGTGGGACTAATTATCATAGTTCTGTCCATTATTATTTTTGCTTGGTACATACGAGGACATCCTAATACTCTATATCCCATTAGATCTACACCTATTTATTTAATCCCGATTCTGCTATTACTTTATTCAACGTTTTTGATTACTAATTTTTTAATTACCGTTATTACCATAACTATTAGCAAAAAATCCTTTTCATTAAAAGGTTCTTTTATTCTCACGATATACTCTACACTTGTTAACTTTTTTGGACCCCTACAAAGTGGCCCCGGCTTTAGGGCAGTATATTTAAAAAAGAAAATCGGAATAAGTATTAAAGATTATACCTTGGCAACCTTTTTTTATTATGCAGCATTTGCAAGTATTAGCTTGGTAATGATGCTCGGAGTAAAGTACCCCATAATTTCAGTACTGCTTGTTAGCGTAATAGCAGGAGCTGGATTATATTACTTAAGAAAACAACGAATATCAAGCTTGGTACGTAAGGCATTGATTATAGGTGTTGTTACGTTAGTACAATTAATAATAGTCGCTATCATTTATTATTTAGAGCTCCGTGCTACAGGATACACTCCTTCCATCTCTTCAACGCTGACTTACACTGGAAGTGCAAACCTAGCACTATTTGTTGCCTTTACGCCCGGTGCGGTAGGGATAAGAGAGAGTTTTATATATTTATCCCAGTCAATACATGGAATACCTACGGAAAATATAATTAATGCAAGTCTACTTGATAGGTCAATTTATTTGTTATTTCTTGGGATTTTATTTTTACTCTCTAGCGCCTTGCACATAAATTCAAAGGTTCACGCTACTCCAAAATAAAAGATTCGAGTTTTTTTGCAATCTGAGCTGTACTGAAATTTTGCATGAATAACTCTCTCCCCTTGGCTCCTATTTCTCCTAGTTCTTGAGGATGATCAGCAGCCCATAATATGACCTCACTAAGTGCATCTGCATTACCTTGTTGTACCAACAGGCAATTCTGTTTATCTATAAATGGTGTGTTGTCTTTGATTCCACCAATCACTGTCGGCAAGCCTGCAGACATAAACTGATACGTTTTACCAGTGATTACCATCTGAGCTTGGGGAGTGTTTCCAAATGGCCCCCCCAAGCATAGGTGACTTCTCCTAGCATAGTCAGCAAGCGCTTCAAACTTCAGCCATTCAATATGTTTTATATTTGCACCCTTTAAAACGGACTTGTTTATCAATTTCTTGAGTCCTGGCTTATTGCCAACTATTACAAATAGTACTTCTTTGTTTTTGGCATTAACTCTTTCTGCTGCCTTAAATATGATGGTTAGCCCATGGAGAGGTAACATAGTTGCATAATAAAATACAGTAAATTTAACTTCTTTTTCTATATCAGACATTACTTTAAAGACTTGTTCATCTGTTCCCACGGGTATAACCTTATATTTTGCTAAAGGCAAATCTAACAGATTTGCGCTGTAACTAGCGTGAGCTATGGTATCAGTTAAAATTATTTGTGTCCCATTTAGAAGTTCGGTGTAGATTTTCTGTAAGCTTTTTCGAACAAGCCCATTGGGTTTGATTTTCTTATGTTCGTAAACAAACCATTCTATGGGGTTAATGAATTCATCAAATATTATTTTCTTGCCAGCTCCAAAAATTCGTACCAATGGCAATATCTCATACCCACGAAAGGTAATTAGATAGATATCGGGGTTCTGCCTAATTCTTAGGTTTAATAATTTCCAGATAATTTCCAGATATCTCAATGAATTTTTATTGCTGTTTTTAACAATTGTTAATTTAATACCTACTATTTGAGATAAAGCACGACGTAAAACTACAGCCCTCACATAGTCTGGTTGTTCATAACATGTAATAATTGCAACTTTTTTGGACACTTCTCTCTTACAGTATATTCTTTTTAGCAATATTTGCGATTAATGTATTTAAAATGCTTGCGTTAATATGATAGAATTATGGAGTTAAATATGAAAAATAAACATCGCAAAAAAGGTATAATTACTTCTTTAATAATTATCTTCTTAGCTGCTGGTATTTTTACGTGGGCAGTCTTTTTTAGTTCTAATCCCGTAACCACGCCTAATAGTGAAAACTCTATTAACTATGGGCCACCGACAGTTGAAGAAAAAGCCGCAGGGGATAGACAGAAGCAACAGATCGACGAAGAGCAAAATAATACTGATAATAGCCCCCTTGATAATTCTTCAAAGAAAAGCGTTAGTGTTATAATAACGGATGCTTCGCAATACGAAGATATAATAGAAGTTCGATCCTTTATCCCAGACTACTTCCAGGATGGTACTTGTACGATAGTTTTTCGCAAGGATAATCTGACTCTTACCAAAACTGCTCCCGCATACAAAGATATTTCTACTACCATCTGCACTAATCCAGAAATTAAACGCTCCGAATTCGCAACTAGCGGTGAATGGCAAGTCACCGTCTCGTATGAATCGACTAATGCAAAGGGTACATCAGAAACACAAATTATAAAACTTAAGTAGAAATATGTATATCATCAAAAACCACAAAAAAATTATAATTCGTCCGACGCTCCTTGTCTTTGCTGTCGTACTAATGATTAGTACCCTCATTTCGTTTGCGTTTAACAAACAAAGGACTGATGCGCTGAGTGGCTCCGACTTTAATCCGGGACGTATAATAGATGATTCTGTATTTTACAATAGTACTACAATGTCTGCTGCGCAAATCCAGGCTTTTCTTAACAGCAAAGTTCCTGTTTGTGACACGAATCATTCAAAATCAAGTAGTAGCAATGACTCGGGGCCGCCATACACATGCCTAAAGGATTATCGACAGAATACTTCTAATATCGCTCCCGAGAGTGGTATTTGCAATGGGTACACCGGCGCAAATAATGAAACTTCGTCCACGATTATTTACAAAGTAGCTAAAAGCTGTGGCATTAATCCTCAAGTACTACTAGTTATGCTACAAAAAGAGCAAAGTCTAGTGACTGATGATTGGCCCTGGGATATTCAATACCGTAAAGCTATGGGCGCCTTTTGCCCCGACACGGCTCCTTGCGACCCAGCTTATGCCGGTTTCTTTTATCAAGTTTACTACGGAGCACACAGATTTAAAGTATATAAGGCTAACCCTAATAGCTACAACTATAAAGCCGGACGTAATAATTCCATACTCTGGAATCCGGATACGACGTGTGGCCGGTCAACCGTTTACATACAAAACCAAGCAACCGCTAGTCTTTACATTTATACTCCTTACAGGCCTAACCAGGCTGCTCTTAACGACTTATATGGCAATGGGGACTTAGCCAATCCTGCTCCACCGAACTGCAGTGCTTTTGGAAATCGGAACTTTTGGCGAATGTTTAACGACTGGTTTGGACCTACAACAGGTACACCGTTTTTTCGAATAAGTGGTTCAAGTAGAATATACATACAAGGCGCAGGAAACTCTTATTACTATGTTAGCTCACCTTCAATGATGGAGTCTTACGGCTATGGGCGAACTATCAACAAGGTTGATACTTTATCAGCAAGTTACCTTAATGGAAAAACATTTAAGGGCAACCTTCCTCACGTCGCAAGATTCGAAGGTGATGAAGTATTTATTGTAAATGAAGGAAGGTTACATCACTTACCTAATATACAGATGCTAACAAATTATGGCTTGACCCTGGGAGATGAGGCAACGCTTCCTGTGGGCATCCGGTATTATTACCCTCAGGTTGAATCCGTTTCGGAAATACTCACAATATCAAACGGTTCCGGAATATACCTTGTTGAAGGTGGGGAGAAACGACACATTATTGGCCCCTCGGTATTTAACACTGTAGGCAACCCAATATATTCAACCCGTCCTACTGTTTCGTTAAATTCATACTTTGTAAACACCCTTCCATTTGGCGGACCAGTTATGAAAGATGGGTCGTATGTTAAATCTATTGATACTGGTAAGAGTTGGGTCTGGCAAGACAATAGTTTACATCCAATTTCTAACGAAGTTGCATCCACGTGGAATTTAGCTGCTACTTACTCTGCGCCAGAGATAATACTCACAAAATTACCTACATCTGTTTCTACCTATGGCGTTTACGCTCAATCTGAAGGTGGGCAAAAGTTTATCTTGGATAATAAAAAGAGATTGAGTTTAACTGCAGAGGATATTACTAAATTAAACTTAATGGGGCAATCATTTCAAACCGTCCCTGATACACTGCTTAATCTTTTTTCATCCAAGCCCTTTTCGAGCTTATCACTTGTAAGAGAATACGATAAAGACCCTGTGTTTGTCATTGACGATGGAGTTTTATTCCATGTTTACGCAAGAGAAGAAATTAATCACTTTAATTTAAATATGGGTTCGGTCGATTCAATAAGCGGTCAAACTTTACAACTTTTTACAAATCAAGGCAATGTCCTGCTGAAAGGAGGCCGTCTAATTAGAAATGGCAATAATCCTGAAGTATATATGACAGACACAGACACCACGTTACGATACGTAAGCTCAAGGAGTTTATTGGAGAACTATGGATTTTTAATGTCGGACGTAATTTCTATAAGTCAGTTTGGATTCGATCAATATGATATCGATACTCCGCTACAAGAACTTGTACATTATCTTGACGATTCGTATTGGCTCGTAGATAAGAGAAAAAGGATGAAGATATCACCAGTCCTCTTTAGTGCATATAAATTTGGAACCGGTTCATTCGAAGATATTTCGAGTGCTGCCATAAAAAGACTTGAAACTGCCAAAGCGTTAACTGACCTACTAAATAGTCCTGATGGGCGGGTGTATAAGATAGAAGGGGGAAGAAAGCGCTGGTTTGTGTCAAGGCAAGTATTTGAGAGAAGAAGATCGTGGGTTGATGTGAGGAATGTATCAGAAGCTTTTATAGATAATTACCCAGATGGACCGCATATATACTAAATCACGCCCGAAGCTGCTTAAGAAAATGCTTTACGCTAACAACAAAATTGTCTGATTGAGGATTCAATGTAGCGCTCGATAGTAAGAATAAGCTTAGTCCAAGGATAAATATGCCTAATAATATTATCGCATAGAGAAGAATAACAAGATAAATATTAAAGCCGTTATTTAGTGCAGCAATTTTTACCATACCTTCAGTACTGCCCACGCTGCTAATACCGGGTATAAGTTGTTTAAATGCTGATCCTTTAACCGTGATGTCTATGGTCGTTGCCGCCATTAAGATTGCCGTAATTGTAACAAGTTGTCCCCTTAGCCATCTTAATTCCAATAGCCCATAGGAAAAGAACAGCGCTATTGGTAATAGCACTGGGAGGAAATAGCGAAAGTAAAATCCACCATATCCTACTGAGTGAAATATTTGCGTAAAAAGTATACCTAAAGTTGCAATAAACATTAGTAAGGCTGTTATTGTAATGCTTTTATTGTATCGGAACTTCCTCAGCCTGTATTTATCATATATAGTTGCTACTCCCATTGTAGCGACAGCTGTGATGAGTATTGAAACCATTTTTGTTGCCGCTATTCGCTCATATAACATTCCCCATAGGCCAGAACTAGTTAGTACATCATTTAGTGATTTATATGGTCTACCAGTGCTACCGTAATTATCAGGAGCAGCGCTTACCCAGTTTCCAGATTCTACAAAATTCTGGAAGAAATAATACCAGCCAACAGTAAATAAGACTAGCGCACCAATTAAGCCTGATATAATAATTCCTCTGAATAAATTCTTTTTCTTAGATTCTCTTCCATGAGTCATTGTCGCTATAACTACTGCAATGAAACTAATTAAAAGAAAAACTACATAAGTAGCTTTTGTCGACATACCCAAGAAAGACAATAATGCCAAATATAAGATGTACTTTTTTGTAGGGCCATGCAGGATTATTTTATAAGCAAGTATAAAAGAAAGGGTTGTTAATAGAATAAGCAATACGTCTACGGCATAGTTTTGATTCAGTGACGTAAAGTTGTGTGTCATGACCCCAAAAGCAGGTACCGCAATAGCAATTAAGGGTTTTCTTTTACCACCAAATAGCCAGCCGCCCCATGCAAGCGCAATTATACATATCACTCCAATAAATATATTAAAGGCACGTCCTATAGCAATAGCGTCCTTCCAATTTCCACTTTCGAGAAATGGCCCTATGAGGGGAGCGTGAAGCAAATAAAATAAAGGAGGGTTTACTGCTGCAGGCTGATCCCGATAGTTCCCATCAGCAAGCGAATTAAAGACTGGGTACCTTAAGGGATCTGAGAATTGTGGAATATCCTTCTTGTATAAACTATAAGCATAATCAATGTGTCTAGGAGCATCACCCCTACCAAGCCACCAAGGAGTAGTAGTAGACACAATTCCTGCTACGCCGACATACATAAGAGCAACTCCGACCAGACCCATAATCATTGCTCTGGGAAAACTCCTGCCTCTCACAATCAGGTTACCCCTTAGAAAGTCTTTGAGCGTAGCAAAAAACCCTCCTCGATTTGCCCTTATTGCGGATTTATTTTTTGACTGAACTGCCCTTTTTACCATCAATACAATTAAGGTTACCACACTTATTAATAGTTTTTACCGACCACCCGCTCGGCCCACTTTATTCATTACACTTAAAGTAGTAGAGTAACAAAGTGTCTTTGTTTAAAAATAGTACAAAACTTTATCAGAACCGCTTAAAAAATATTCTCTCTTGGATTAAATCCGGTCAGTTTGATACTTTTTGGCAGGCTATTAAAGATCAGTTTTGGATTAAAACTAGTCCTATAAGACGATTAGTAAGAAAATATTTTTTTACAAAACGACGTAATCGTAAATATCTGTTGATATTAATAGAAAAATTCTTTGGTTACCAAAAAGAGCCATCAACAGATCAATTAGAAATAGCACTAATTCTTCTAGATGGTACCACTCACCCGAAAAGTTCGGCCTTTATTCGCTTAATGTGCCCGCTTCTTGAAGAAACGCTAAAAAAGAGTTGTCACTTTACATTGTATGATCAGGATGCCAGCACATTACGTCCTAATACCCATATTTGTATTGTGCAGCGTACGGCTTACAATAATGAAGCATCAGCAAAAAAGATACTACGATTTTTAAATAAAAATTCTATTCCCTTAGTAATAGATAATGATGATGCTTTTCATGTTATCGATAAGTCTCATCCTGAACACTCAGTGCAGTCGGGTAGACTTAGGGCTTTAAATAAACTTGTCCCTGCAGCCAAACAAATTTGGCTATCCGTGCCGGCCTTGGTAGAGACTTATACCATCGCAACAGGAAAGGTTACCGTTCTACCTAACACACTAGACTTGCAGCTCTGGGACACACGTAAAAACCGCAACGCAATACCGACTTCTCCTAATGCCCCACTTAAGATGATCTATATGGGCACAGCAACGCATGATGCAGATATGGCAATGCTTTTGCCTACGCTTCAAATCTTAGCTGATAAGTATCCCGGCAGCTTTACATTAACAGTCATTGGGGTCGCGGCTGACTTGCCGGAACTTCCGTGGTTGGAGCGCATATATCAGCCCCGCAACGGGTCGATTTACCCAAATTTTGTTACGTGGTTTTTGGAGCAAGGACCGTTTGATGTTGGCTTGTCGCCACTAGTTGACTCGGCCTTTAACCGCGGTAAGTCAGATATCAAATGTTTAGATTACATTGCAGCCGGTTTATTACCAATTGTATCGGATGTCTTACCCTACCAGTCAAAAGAACTTGATGATTTCATTGTCAGAGTAAAAAACGACCCTAACGCATGGCAGGAAACATTGGAAGAGTTCATAAAGCTTCCCATGCAAACAAGAGAATATGTAGAAGACAAAATTCAAAAAGGCCAGCAATATATAAGGCGAGAGCGTTCATCCGTTCACGCAGCAAGGAAAATGGAAGTGCTGTTACAAGAGTTGGTTAAAAAAAATTAAGCTTTACGATTTATTTTTGCATGTAAGTTTTTAGCAACCCTACGAACTCTAGGGCTTTTTCTTAATTTATTTTTGATTGTTTGCTTAAGTGACGATGCAGTGAAAATTTTTGCCCTTCGTTCAAGGGCTGTCTCACGAGGTACCGCCATATCCATATAATCACGTACTTGCTGTCGATAGTTAGGATACCTTTTCCATAGGATTTTATTATTTACTTCTAATAACTGCGCTTTTTTTTCTAGTGAAAAACTACGTGCTTCAAGGTGAAATACATAGGCATGATTTGCCAGCAAACATTTGTAACCATCTTTAGCAATACGCATACAAAAATCAACTTCTTCTCCATACCCTTTGCCAAAAACCGTATCAAACAAACCATACTTTTTTATAAGTGAGCGCCGAATCAGCATACAGAAACCATGCCCTACTGGCACTTCATAAAATGGAGGGTATTGTTTTTTTAGCTTTTGATATATTGCAAAGGATTTTTTCATATCGATACCCTTTTGCGGGGCTGATGATAAAGGAATAGTAGCGATGGTGGCATTGTTAGAACGCGGGGATACCACTCCATGTTTTATGTCCGTATATAAAACAGCAAGCATTTCCTCAATAAAATTACTCGTAACTTTAGTATCGCTATTTAAGAGCAAAATATCATTGTTGGTACTATCCAATTCAAATACTGCTCGGTTGCATGTACCAATAAAGCCGAGATTTTTGGGATTTCGGAAGTACTGGAAGCCTTTTTGATCTTTGATGGCATTTTTAATATTATGTTTCATCAATTCAACAGCAGGGCCACAGTCATTTACTAGTATTACTGTGTGCAGCGACATATCTACATTTTCCTTCAGGGAAGCAATGCAATCTTCTAGAGAAGGCCAATCACCATAGACTGGTACCACAATTGTTACCGGAACATGCACTATTTTGTCCTTCTTCGATAAAATGCTTTGGCTCTAGTAACCTGATTCTTGGTCCTGGATTTTACCCGCGAGCGTATTAACTTTTTGACAGACATGCTACTTTGAGAGCGCATATATTGTTCGGCGAACGAAGGGTATGTAAGCCACATATGCGAATAGTGGAATACGGTATTTCGTATCTCTTGCTCCACTTTAATTGATTGGTTTAATTTCTCAAACAACGCATCTATATTATATTCGCCGCTTAACATATCTTGTGTTAGCTTAAATGAATTTTGCCCGTGTTTAGTAATTAAATTTTTGTCTATGGCATATTTCGTTAGCGCCTCAGTTAGGCTTTCTGTGTTACGGTATTTAAACAAATAACCATTGTGACCATCAACTACCATTTCCAGTGTACCGCCTGCGCCTACGCCAACTACTGGTTTACCTAATGCCATATACTCAAACGTTACACGGCCAAAAGCTTCCATTCGTGAAGCCATGATGCCGACATCTGTTAACGCAACATATGGCAGTGGATTTTTCTGAAACCCAATGAAATGAATTTTATCCTCAATGTTATAATCATTAATTCTCGATCTTAACTTAGCCATGAATTCTTTTTCATGCGTTTTACCAATAATACAGAGCTCAGAAT
Organism: bacterium; assembly: GCA_030855955.1. Lineage (GTDB taxonomy): Bacteria > Patescibacteriota > Saccharimonadia > Saccharimonadales > JACDBH01 > JALYQY01. Next base: position 13,475 of record JALYQI010000057.1, read on the forward strand.
CTTGGCCTGATTTGTTCAGCTCTCCAACTGCCGTAACAGCTTCTAAGAAACCCTTTGTTTCAGTAACGCTTCCGGCTGACAAAACTAGCTTAAAGCTTTCGTCGGACTTGTAGGGGCTTTTTACTGGCTCCTTGGCCTGCTTAATTAACGCGTCCACATTAAAAGGATGGTAAAGTGTAGTTACCTTATGTTCTGGAACATACTGCTTCACATGACTTGCTAGTGCCTTAGAATTTGTAATGACTAGTTTGGAAAGAAATCCAACGTCTTCGAACGTTTCCTGTTGGCTTAGTTGAAAAACGCGTCCATGATCTAAATCACCATACTCACGCACGAACCAAACATGCGGAACGTTTTGGTAATATGCAGCAATGGCCGCCCATGGGCATACGACAGAATTAGTCAAAACAATATCCGGTTTGCTACCTTGGATAATCTTTTCAATTTGGAGCACAGCCTTCGAATTTTGCAATGCAGCACGATGAATCACTTCTGGCGTAGTAGTAGGATTAGATTCTGACCAGAAACCATAGGGCAGTGAATGGAATTTCCAGTTTCTGCGATTCAACTCCGGACCAAGCGTACCCAACGGTTCTCTTAAAATAAATTCTAGAGTTATGTCATACTTCTTTTCCCATATAGACATTACTTCTAGAATTGAGCGCTCAGCACCCCCAACTAGCTCAGATATGTGAGAGAGTACGAGGATTTTCATGGCTTAATATTTCTAAGACGATTTAAGATGTTTTTTTTCTTATTCATTTTACTGATAAGCAGATCTTTGTCCTGTATTATTTTATTTTTTTCCTTTAATGCATTATTTCTCTTATCTATTTCGTGTTTGAAGAATAACTCACGTTCCATTATTTTCTTATCGTAGGCTTCTCTTATGGTATCTTTTGGTGCTGGGCTCTGAAACTTTCTATTTCCTTTGTTTACCTTTACATTAGCTCTCGGCACAGCATCACCCACAAACTGGTATGTATGGGCGTTGTTTTTTGTTAGTACCCTTATGAGGTTTTTGTCGGCTTCTTTGACGCCCACTTTACTTAACTCCGACCTGAGTAACTCTTCATCATAAGCTACAACTACACTGTCCAGGCTCTTTACAGAAAAGCCAGCCTCATCAAACACACGACGTAACTCTTTTTCTGTATAAAAATGTAGATGAGTATTATCAAGAATACCGGTTTTACCATATTCAAAATCACCCGTAAGTAGCATGATCCTTACAGATTGATGCCCCATATTGGGTAGAGAAAAGACTATTGTTCCTTTTGGTTCTAGGATTTTTCTTATTTCTTTGAGTAACGCACTCGGTTTATATAGGTGCTCGATAACATCAAGAAAAACAACGTGATCATATGTTGCTTTACTCTTAATTAGATCGCCTAGTACATCTTCTACATTGGATGTATGCACACTTCTTAACTTTTGTTTTGCTAAGCTTGCATCAGCCCTATTAGGCTCCACTCCATCAACTGTACACTTTTTGAAATGAATTAAAGCTTCACCAAAATTTCCGCTGCTACATCCTACGTCAAGCACCGTCGTTCTTGGTTTTATAAGTTCGAAAGCCATGTTCCAATTGTTGTTTTCTTCGTTTGGCCTAAACGCCCCGTTGTAATTCGACATTACATCCACTCGCTTTCAAGTTTTGTTATACCCTGCCACCTGTAATCGTCTCTGTTAGCATTAACTGCTATATCTGCAGCTTCATTATCATACGCTATTTTAAGCTGATCGTTTTCACCGAAAAGACCTACCTTAAAGTAGTACTCACCTTCTGCGACATTAAGCTTAAGCTTGTATTTTATGCTTTTTTTATTCTTAAAGCTCTTATCTTCAATGAATGTATTGGTGCCGTAGATATAGCTGCCATCATTTTTAAATAATGCTAGACCTGCATTTTCTACGTTATTGTGTTTCCACGATAACGTTATATTCACAAATTCACCGTTTTTGAATACGCGTAATTCTTTTCCGTTGCCGTCAAACGTTTTTACTGATATTCCTGCAACCTGTTGTGAATCGTTCTTTTTTGCAACCCCGGTATACTCGTCATTTGCTTTACTATATGCGGTCGAAACCACGCGAGTGTTGCCAATAATTTTTATTTTTCCATCGTCTAGCATGAGGGCGGAGGTGCAGAACGATTCAACTGCCGGCATACTGTGCGTTACCAATACAACCGTTCTCTTCTCTCTCTTTAATTGAGCAAAGTATTCATAACACTTTCGCTGAAAGGCTTCATCACCTACAGCTAAAACCTCATCAAGTAGCAAAATATCGCCTTTAGCTCGTATAGCAACTGAAAAAGCTAAACGAACCTGCATACCGGAAGAGTAATTCTTTAGCTTTTGATCCATGAATTTTTCAAGCTCAGCGAATTCAACAATCTCATCGTACATAGCCAACATATCTTTGCGGTTAAAGCCAAGCAGAGCACCGTTCAAAAACACATTTTCGCGGCCTGTTAATTCTGGATTAAAGCCGACTCCTAGTTCAATAAAGGGTGTGAGCTTGCCATTGATACCAATCTTGCCGCTGTCCGGTGTATAGATACCAGCCATCAATTTGAGTAGAGTGCTTTTACCGCTACCATTTCGGCCGACGATTCCAAAAAATTCACCCTTCTTAACTTCGAAAGATACATCTTTTAAAACTTGTTGTTTTTCGAACGTTCTTTTACCGTGAAACATACTAACAAACAGGCTTTTGATGGAGGATTTTTTTTCGTGTGGAAGCTTGAATGTTTTACTAACATTCGTAACTTTAATAGCAATCTCGTCTTGTGCCATCCTACAAATTCTCCGCGAAGTATTTTGATTCCTTCTTGAAATAAAGTACGCCTACGACCAGTACAAACAGACTTATGGCAACCGGAATTAATCGGGCTGCATCTGTCCCCCAGACTTCAGCGATAGTTATTGTATCAGTAGTCACGACTACATTACGAGCATCTTGAATAGCTTGAGCAACTGGATTTAGTAGTAGTAATCGCTGAACGGTAATGTCTTCTATGACACTGAGGGGATAAATTATTGGTGTCAGATAAAATCCAGCTTGCATGAGGACCTCCCAGATAAAGCTGAGGTCCCGATATTTTACATATGCAGCTGATAAAAATAGTGAAAGTCCAAGACCAAAAATGTATATTTCAATCAAGGCAAAGGGTAACCATACTATTGAAACTGCAACAGGCACTTGATTAATGGCCATAAACACCGCTATCACTATAGTGTTGAGGCCCAGATTAATAAGTGCTGATACACTGCTAGTAAGGACAATCATCCAGCGTGGGATGCGAATCTTACGGATCAAACTACCCCTGTCTACCACCGATTTGAGGCTTTGATTGGTCATGTCGGTAAAAAACTGCCACAAAACAATACCGAGCAGTAGATAAATTGGGTAATGCTGTACGCTACCACCTAATCTAATGAACTTGGTAAATACTACGTACAATATGCAAAAAATGAACAACGGGCGAAGTAATGACCATGCGTAGCCCAAAATGGACCCCTGATATCGAAGCTTAAAGTCGGTGCGTACGAGCTCAGACAATAAAGCGCGGTTCTGCTTAGACAAGATGTGTTTCACCATAAATACTCTAAGTATTATATGATAGCTATAACTCTTATGAAAACGAATGTTGCAGTCGTCATACCAAACTTCAACGGCAAGGACCGACTGGGTCGGTGCCTAGAGGCTGTATTAGAGCAAACCTTACCGGTTTTAATAATAGTAGTTGAGAATGCATCAACAGATGGATCTTTCGAATTTTTACAAAACAATTACCCCGACGTTCGTATTGTAAGGAATCCGAAGAATTTGGGATTTGCTGGAGGAGTTAATACGGGTATTAAGGAGTCTCGAAAATTAGGCTGCGAATTTGTAGCATTACTTAATAATGATGCAATCCCCGAAAAAAACTGGCTTGAAAACTTAATGCAATCTATGAAAAGTGATGGATCGCTCGCAAGTGTTGCAAGTTTTATGCTGCATGCTGATAGTACTCAGATTGATAGCACAGGGGATGGTTATTCAATTTGGGGGTTAACATACGCAAGGCAACGTGATGAGCCTGTAGATAAGGCGATTAGAATAAGTGATTACGTATTTGGTGCTAGTGCTGGCGCTGCACTGTATAGAATTCTAGCCCTTGAAGAGGTAGGGTGGTTTGATGATGACTTTTTTGCTTACTACGAAGATACTGATTTGAATTTCCGTCTGCAGATTGCAGGCTGGAAATCAAAGTATTGTCCGGACGCGGTAGTATCGCACATGCGGGGCAGTACAAGTAATACCATGAAAGGCTTAACGACCTATCAAACATTTAAGAACTTGCCTTTTATTTTTTTGAAAAACATTCCAGCTCGACTACTGCCCTCTATGCTACCCCGCTTCTCTTTTGCTTACGTAAGCATTTATATTAATTCACTAGTCCACGGCAGGGGATGGCCGGCCACAAAAGGAGCAGCGAAATCTCTTCTGCTGCTTCCTAAAAAATTAAAACAGCGAAAGATAATCCAAAAAAACCGTCAAGTTTCGATTGAGTATATTCGCTCATTGCTCTTACAGGATTTACCGCCGAGTGCCCACAGTCTTCGCAAGCTTCGTAGCTTTTTCATTAGAGGCAAATAGCACAAGTCCGCATAGGCCCCACCAGGTGTAGGCGACGGCTTCGTTGGACCAAATGTGAACTAGGAAATTTGTAAGCAATAGGCCGACTCCGGCTGCTAGCAGGGCAAGCGCAGCTGGATCGGTACCCACCATGCCATAAAGACGCTTTAAGACGACTATAAAAATACTCAAAAACAGTAATAGACCGACAACGCCTACCTCGTGTAGTATTTGCAGATAGTAGTTTTCATTTAAGACGGTTCCCTGAACTTCGTTGCGAATTGAAGCTAGTCCCGCCGTGCCTGGCCCAAAACCGTCGGGCTGCAGTGTGGCTGCAGTAACGGAGGCTTGCCAGCGCCTAAGACGAATTTCGTTGGGATCCTCTAAGACCGTACTTTCGTCGGCGTGGAAAATCACGTTTTTTACAAAGTAAGTATTGCGCAGTGGATAAAGGGCAGCAACCCCAGAAAGCAGTAGGGCAGAAAGTATTATTAGAACTTTTTTGTTGGCCCCTAATTTCCCTTTGATTTTAAGGTGCATTAGTAACAGCAAACTCACGGACAGCAGGGTGCCAAGCCAGGCACTACGCGAAAAGGTAAACCAGAGACAAAGTAGAGTTAAAAGCCCGATGCCAACTAGGGTTTTTTTGGAATCTTTGTTTTTTATTACCAGCCAGTAGGCGAGCGCTAGCGAACCAATAATAATTAAATATGAGCCGAACGAGTTAGGATCGCGCACGGTCGACATCACCCGCTCCAAGTCCGGCTTATCGTCTATAAAAAATGCTGGCAACACACCGTTACTGCGCGTATACCCAACGTGAGTTAAGGCGTCATTAGGCAGGAGGGTATATTGCAACACCCCAAATAGTAAGACCGGGATTCCTACGATAAGCACCACTTTTACAGCCACGGTTAGTGTATTTTTTGTTGGGTATAAGCGCGCCAGGAATAATCCATACAAAAAGTAGAGTAAAAATCTTAAATTATAAACTACACCTAGGACTTCGGCATCCTGATCGGTTGGCTTTAATAATGCTAAAAGTAGTGTGAGGCCAGCGTAGGCGGCAATCAGCCAAACTAGTTTGTCCTTAAGTAAGTCTTTGAACCACACTTGTTGCACGCTTGCCCCGCAGGCCAGCAAGAAGCCGATAACCAGCACAACATCCTTCAGGGTTTTAGCTAGAGGCAGCACGCCAAAGCTAGACCCCAACCAAGTAGATAAAAAGATGTGCAGCGGCATATAGGCCAGCAGCGCAAAGAATAGGTAGAAGGAAATGCTTTTTAACTTTTCCATTGCTACAATTGTATCAATGACCAGACATATTGTAATAGATGCGCGGATTCGGCCTTCCAGCACGGGCCGTTATGCCGATAGGTTACTCGAGCACTTGCAAAAACTTGATAGCGAAAACCGCTATACAATTTTGTTGGATCCCCAAGACAGCTGGCAGGCAGCAGCGCCGAATTTTACGACTCTGACTTGCCCCTTTGAGAAATTTTCTTTCAATCCCTTGGATCAGCTAACTTACGGACGATTTTTAAGGAAGTTGCAGCCAGATCTGGTGCACTTTACGATGACACCGCTGGAGCCGGTATTTTACCGGGGCTTACGCGTAACCACGACGCACGATTTAACGATGCTGCGATTTACCCGGGCAGGGCGCTTGCCCTTGCCGCTTCATTGGCTGCGGATGGCCGGTTATCGGTTTTTGTTTTGGTATAGCCATCGGGCCAGCAAAAAAATAATTGCTATTTCTAATTTTGTAAAACAGGACCTGATTAAACTGCATCCATTTGCCGAGGATAAAACAGAGGTAATTTTAGAATCCAGCGAACCTCCATTACCTGGAAAATCACAGCCGTTGACCGGTTTTAAACAGCCGTTTATTATGCATGTCGGCAGCCCTTTCCCCCATAAGAATATCGAACGGCTGGTTGATGCTTTTGAACTTTTGAAAGCCAAGCACCCGGATTTGCAGTTGGTGCTAGCGGGGAAGAGGGAATACTACTTTAAACTTTTATCAGAAAGTATTTCTACAAATAAATTTAAAAATGACATCATTATTCCAGGATTTGTTTCGGACGCAGAATTAAAATGGCTTTACGAGAATACCTCGTGCTATGTACTACCAAGCTTGAGCGAAGGCTTTGGCTTGCCAGGCCTTGAGGCTATGGCACATAACGCACCAGTTGCCAGCAGCAATACCACGTGTTTGCCGGAGATTTACGGCGAGGCAGCCGCCTACTTTGACCCCTTTGACATTAATGATATTACTGCTGTGGTAGATAAAATTTTAACCGATTCATCCTATGCAAACAAAATACGAACATTAGGGCAGGAGCGTTTAGGTTTGTTTTCTTGGGAAAAAATGGCAAAAGATACTTTAGCGGTTTATAGAAAGGTGCTTGGGGCCTAAGCCACTTGTCTGCCTATATGCTTTGACCTCAACCATACCCCTGCCCTGCACCTTTATTTTTTTAGGGTAATCGTGGTTTGTTTTTTAACTTTTAACCTTATATAATATGGTTCTTGTGGCCGAGCAGTATAATCCACCCCAAGAAAGCATTGAGGTTTCCCAAGATGAGTGGGTGGCGGCTGCACAGGGAGAGTATTTAACTACCGAAGGAATTGGCCCCTGTATAGGATTAGCTATTTATGACCCGGTTAGTAAAGTAGGTTATCTAGGCCATTTTGCCGCTGTCAGTATCAGCCCGGAACCATTTAAGAATATGCTGCAAACAGCTATATCGGAGGCCGAGCGCCCAGATCTTATGCGAGTACACATTAGTGGCGGACTGAAGATGCCTCTGCTCGAAGGCGAAAACCCAATTAACATTACCTCTCTGTCTGATCGTAGCTATGCTTTGCTTTGTATCGGACGACACTTTGAAGAAGCTCAGGTTGTAATTAGATGGCTCGAGGGTGAAGAGGTTGGCACAATGGAGATAGACTGTGCTACAGGCGTCTGTGACATCATTACTCACGAACAATAAGCCGACGGCTACAAGCCGCACGAAACCTAGCCTAGCCTTATCGGCCATGAATGCACAGGGAATCTAAATTTCCCTGAAGCTGAATGCTTGAGAAGGAATGTTTATTATTCTGGCTCGCCTTCAGCTTCAGCGGCATCGCTAGCTTCACCGGGCTTAAGAACTATATGGCGGTCCCTGCCCTCCCCGACTGATTCGGTGCTAAGGCCATTTTCCCCTGCAACTTTATGAACCGTGCGTCTGTCAGCAGCACTCATGGGTTTGAGCGGCAGCTCTTTGCCGGTGGCTTTGACTTTGGCAATCCACTCTTGGGCAACTTCCGTAAGCCGTTCGGCGCGCTGTTTTTTATAGTCAGCTACATCGACATTAACGCGCGTAAATTCATAATCGTTGTTACGCAGTGCATTAGACACAATAAATTGCAACGAACGCATGGTTTCGCCGCGCTGACCGATCAAGAAGCCATTTAGATGCGTCGAGGGGATGTTTAACTCGATAACATCCTCGTCACTGGTCGCGTAAACATCAGTATTAAGCCCAAAGAATGATAATAAATCCTCTAAGTATTTTTTGGCATATAAAATAGATTCTTCCATTACTTGCGCCTCCGTTTCTTAGATTTTTTAGAGGCGGACTTTTTTGGTTTTGTGGTTTTGGTTTTTGCGGTGTTATTTTCAGTGGTGATACTGACTACACGAGCTGTTGAGGTAACTTTTTTCTTGGGCTTCTTAATGTCATCTTTGTGCAAAGAGGTTTCAATCTCTTCCTCGTCTTGACGTAAAATTCGTCCTTGTTGTATCATCGCCACCAAACCGCTGACCAGCCAATATAGTCCAAGGGCCGAAGCGATATTAACCGTAAAGAAGAAAATCATAACCGGGATAAAATAACGCATACTGCGGCTGACAGCGGCGTTGACTTCAGAAGAGTCAGCTTGCTTACCCGAGCCAGCATCACGCAAGATATGGCGAAGCTTGCGAGCGTCTTTGTCGTTGGGCATCAGCTGCTTGCTCTGATAATACTGCGTAACGGCGCTGCCGATTACCAGTGCCATGGCCGGCCAGTAAATGCCGCCGTTCGAATTGAGCGCGGCTCGTTTTAAATCAATAAAGCCGAGCAGTGTCATATCGAACTTGCTTATATCGCCGGCAAGCTCTTTCATCCAAGCCAGGTTCTGTAGCGGGCCGTAGGCAAAGTTAACGATTTGGTTGGGATCGGTAATAATTTTTTGCAGTCCAACATACAAACCTATTAGTATGGGCAGCTGAAGCAGTAAAATGCCGATTGAACCAAACGGGTTAACGCCGCGTTCCTTATACAACTCCATTACCAGCATAGATTCTTTTTGCCGATCACCCTTGGTTTCGGCCTTGACACGTTTAAGCTCTGGTTGGAGCTGACGCATGACTTTGGCGTTGTGCAATTGCTTTTTGATCAGTGGCGACAAAAGCAAGCGGATGACAATTGTGAATAATATGACCGCCAGGCCAAAGTTGTGACCGGGCAACAACGCGTAAATTAGGACAAGCAGGTTAAAAATTGGCTGAACGATGAGCGTGGTAAACATGTATGTATTGCTCCTACGTTTAAAGTGTTACTTCATAATACCAGTTTTAGGTGGCCGCCCCCAAGCGTTAGAGTTTTGCTTTTCTAAAAAGCTCGGTTGTAGCAGCTTGCAGCTCCTTAGCCGGCATGGTAGCAATGTCTACGCTATAGACGGTTATTACTATTTCGGTGGGTGTCGTAATATTAGGTACCTCAGCTCGCACCAGTTCGTAAATGCGGCGGCGAATACGATTACGCTTGACGGCGGACTTGTCCACCTTGCGGCTAACCACCACTGCCGTCTTAGTGCGACGGACTTTTTCGTTTCGCAGCAAGTGCATGCTCATTAAGGTCGTCCGGGTCGGGCGGCCAAGTTTATAGACCCGGCGGACGCCGTTATGTCCATGAAATCGATGCCTTAGAGCTAACATATATGTTCCTAGTGTATAAGAACAGATGATAGCCAGCTATCACCTATTTAATTACATGAGGGGTTTTGATTAGGCTGTTAGTTTTTTGCGACCCTTTAGGCGGCGGCGAGCCACTACGTTTTGGCCGGCTTTGGTCTTCATACGAGCAAAAAAACCATGCTCTCGCATACGCTTTCGTACTTTGGGTTGATAGGTTCGTTTTGGCATGGGTTTTGATCCTTATACTTTATGGTATTTGTGACATAACTTAAACAGGCGCCTGTTGTCTAGGGACTATGTCATTTTGACAATGATAACCCACAAATTCTAGCAGGTTTTCCACTTTTTTTAAAGAGGTTTCCACAGTTTTTAAGAAGTAAGACAATCCTGTGTACAACTAGTTCCCTGTTTTGGCTTAAATCGTCCATAATGAAATTTTTACTTGTAGTACTTGTGGAAAAGTCTCGAATTTTTGCTATAGTATGTGTATAACTAAGTGTTCTGAAGGGGTAGTAATAGAGTGCAGGACGAGAGGTTGTGGCAAGCCGTTTTAGGAGAAATCGAGCTGAGCGTGTCCCGGGGCAACTATGTGACGTGGTTTAAAAATACTCGACTGTTGCGTTTTAAAGATGGCGTTTTAACTATCGGCGTACCCAACGTATTTGTGAAGCAACAGCTGGAGCGAAAGTATAACCAATTAGTTGTTGATGTTTTGGCAAAAAACAGCGTAACACCCGAGCGCATCGATTATAAGATCCATACTGACACCTCCATCCGTGTCCGCACCGAGGAAGAGCCAATGACCCTCAACCCTACGTCTAATGGGACTTCCCGGCCGTCCACCAGTAACAGTTTGAGCCATTCATACCGCCAAGGCTTAAATGAAAAATATACCTTTGAAAACTTTATCGTCGGTTCTGGTAATGAGCTGGCCTATGCAGCCTGTCAAGCTATTGCCGCGACACCAGGAACCAAATATAACCCTTTGTTTATTTATGGTGGCGTTGGTATCGGCAAGACACATCTGATCCAAGCTGTAGGTAATGCCATCCTTGCCAAAAATAATGGTGCCCGGGTGTTGTATGTCTCAACCGAACAGTTCGTACAAGAATTTATTGACGCAGTGCGTTATAAGAAAAATACTGATTTTGCTGGTTATTATCGCAACGCCGATGTACTAATTATCGATGATATGCAGTTTATCGCCGGCAAAGACAAAACCCAAGAAGAATTCTTTCACACTTTTAATGCCCTCCACCAAGCCAACAAGCAAGTCATCATTAGTTCCGATAAACCGCCGAAAGATATTCCCACTTTAGAGGAACGTTTGCGTTCACGTTTTGCGTGGGGCATGTCGATCGATATGCAAAACCCTGATTTTGAAACCCGCTGTGCGATTGTGCAATCCAAAGCCGACGCCGTGGAAATCAAGTTGCCGAGTGACGTAGTTGATTACCTGGCCAACCACATCCAAACTAACATCCGCGAACTCGAAGGCGCCCTGAACCAACTAATTGCATTTTGTGAAATGCGAAACCTAGAACCGGATGTGCAGATAGTTTCGAGCTTATTAAACGCCAATAAAACCAGGCCCAAGCACTTAAGCGCCCGCCAGGTCGTGGAGCGCGTCAGCAAACATTTTCAAGTATCGTTGGATGATATATTGGGGCCCAAGCGCGATAAGGATATAGTTGTACCCCGGCAGATTGCCATGTACATGTTACGCTCTGAACTCCATTTGAGTTATCCAAAAATTGCCCGCGAGCTTGGCCGCAAAGACCATACCACGGCAATTCATTCGGTAGATAAAGTTGAGAATGAACTGTCATTTGATGCGGTCATCCGCCAGCATGTCAGCGAAATCAAGGAGCGCCTGTATGCATAGCTCTGCCCCTGCAAAATATTGCTGTGGAAGACATGCGCACAACCATAGGGCCAGCGTGTGGGTAAACTATGAACTTATAAACATGGCCGTTGTGGGTGGTTTGGGTAGCGTGCATAACAGCCCCCAGCAAGCAGGTGCTTGCACACAGACGACCCAATTTTTGTATACAGTTTGTGCGCAGCAAAAAGATTTTTTTCAAGCTGTTATTAAGTCCTTTGTACACATCATCCACAGGGCTTATATATATGAAAACAAATCTTATAAAGGAGTATATTAATGAAACTACAAGTCACCCACGAAAATTTGAGCAAAGCACTCGGCTCGGTAGCACGCATTGCAAATTCCCGTAATGCCTTGCCTATCCTAGGAAATGTATTACTAAAAACCGTCGACAACCGCCTGAGTGTTTCGGCTACTAATTTAGACATTGCCATCACTCATTTTATTGGCTCCAAAGTAGCGAGTGAGGGTGCTATTACCGTCCCTGCCCGCTTGATGCAGGATTTCGTCAGCAGTTTGCCGAGCGGTGTGATAAATTTGGAACTCGACGAAAATAAACTACATATCGTAGCCGACCAATACACCTCAACCATTAATGGGGTGGCGGCTGATGAGTTCCCAGTCATGCCGGCGATCGATGGCGGCACGGCGTGGAAGGTATCGGCAAGTGTATTTAAAAAAGGCTTGCAACAAACCGTACTGGCGGCCTCAAATGACGAAGCTCGGCCGATTTTAACGGGATTGTTTTTACACACCCATGACGACAAACTGCAAATGGTGGCAACCGATAGTTACCGACTGGCAGAAAAAACTTTAACGAATCACAAGGGCGACGTGTCACTTTTAATTCCGGCCGGAGCCATGCAAGATTTATTACGAATTCTTAGCGACGATGATGAAACGATGCACATTACGCACGATGAGCAACAAGTTCTATTCCGCGTCGGCGAAGTGGAACTAGTATCACGCTTGATCGACGGAGCGTATCCGGATTACCGCAAACTAATCCCGGAATCATTTGAAATAGTTGCTACACTACGCCGCGAAGATTTTACGAATATTACCAAGGTCTCTTCGTTGTTTGCCCGTGAAAGCGCCGGCAGTGTGACCATTCATGTAGATGAAGTCGCCCAACAAGTAAGCATTAATTCGATTGCCTCGCAGCTTGGTGAGAACACGGCTAGCGCCAAAGCTGAAGTTAAAGGTTCGGGGGAGGTAACTCTAAATTCACGGTATCTGCTTGATGCCCTGCATGTGCTAGCCGGCGACACAGTTACTTTTCAATTCAACGGCAAACTCGATCCCTCTTTGCTTACCAATCCTAAAAACAAAGACTACAAGCATGTCGTAATGCCCCTGCGCTCATAGTGTCAAAGGCTATACTGTAGAGTAAGATGTTTCAAAATCTGCGATTGCAACAATTTCGCTCGTACAGCGATGAAATCTTTGAGTTTGAGCCGGGCGTTAATATTATCGTCGGTCCAAACGGCAGCGGTAAAACCAACTTACTAGAAGCAATTTTAATTATCGCCAGTGGTTCTTCTTATCGGGTTGGGGATGAGGAATTGATTAAGTTTGGCAAAGATTGGGCCCGACTCGACGGAGGGCTAGACGTCAATCAAAGGACCATTAAACTGGTGCAAGAAAATGGCCGCATAACCAAAAGCTATATCTTTGACGATAAACCTTATAAAATTTTGACTCATGCGCACACATTGCCCGTGGTGTTGTTTGAGCCGAATCATTTGCAGTTGCTGCATGGGCAGCCTGAACTGCGCCGAAATTTTATCGATGCCCTGCTCGAACAAATGCATCCCAGCTTCGGTATTACACGTAAGCATTACCGTCGCGCACTGTTGCAAAGAAACACTTTATTAAAAGCTTTAAAGCGGCCGAGTGCCGATCAGCTTTTTGTGTGGAACTTGCGTCTGAGTGAATTGGGTGGCGCCATTGCCAAAGCGCGAACGAATCTTATTACGGAACTAAAGACTGTCTTACCAGAACTTTACAGCCAAGTTGCAGGCAGTAGCGAGGTAGTGGTTTCAATCGAGTACGACAGCAAGCTGCCCCCAGACACCTACGAATCGGCACTAATACGAATATTAGAAAAAAATCTAGACAAAGACATTGCCCGTGGCTTTACAAGCTATGGGCCGCACCGTGATGATATTGTTGTAACTTTTAACGAGCGTCCGGCAGTGGAAGTTGCCAGCCGCGGCGAAACGCGTACAGCCCTGCTGGCGCTAAAAATATTTGAGCTTGGGCTGCTAGAACGTTTACGCGGCCAAAAGCCCGTGCTGCTGCTCGACGATGTCTTCTCGGAGCTAGACGGCAAGCGTCGCCACGCCCTGGCTTCATTCTTGCAAACACATCAAACTTTTATAACTACTACCGACGCCGACCTAGTACTAGACTCCCACATGCCTTCCAGCCACATCCTCCCCGTGGGTTAGTTTAAGCGGGAGCGGTAAATGTCATAACCATTCAAAGGCTGTTTTGATAGGTAGTCGTTAATTTGCTGACGAGCCTGTGTTTTAGAAGTTTCAGAATAATCATATCGATCTTGAGCTGGCTGGTATTCGAGTTTACCTAGATTAGGCACTATAAAAATATTGGTTTTATATACGGAAACAGCTTCGATAAAGGTTTGTTTTTGCAAATTTAAAATATATTTATCTATATAATTATTAAGGATGTCTGATTTTATCTGTAGCGCAGCCTTATTCCCATTAGTATTACTAACACGTACGACCACCCGGTCACTATAAACAACTAAATTCTCAAACATATAATCACCAAAAGTATAAAGTATTTTTTCCTGCGCAGAATTTTCGGCTAATTCTAAAACACCATACTTGGTTGCAAGCACTAATCTATTGCCATGCGCGCTAAACGACACCACATTTGTTACTGTTCTTACCAACACCGGCTCTTTGCTACGTAGATCGTATATATGGAGTATGTTGTTGGCGCCTAAGCCACAGAACTTGTCGGTACCGCATACGCCAGAGTCTACAAAACGGTTTTTAATCGAGAAGTGATTGCTATTTGATCCGTCTTTGATTACCACCTCGGTTTCACCATCGTTACTAAATTCATCGGCTGTGTCTGATTGGTACGTCGCTACAATTTTATTACCCATTGCTTCAAGCTCAAGAGGCTGGAGTGACTTATTGCCTGGCTCAAGACCCTCAACTCTCTTATAGTCATCTTCTTTAAAACTAATGTATTCTCTCACGTCAGTTAGGTCGGATTTATGGGTAATAAAAGAATTTTTAAAGGCAATCATACCGTATCCATTGCTGGCACTCGCGTTTTTCAGGCGCATAAGGGGTGTAAGTTTTGCTCCTTTTGTACTAATGTTCAGTGAATATAAACTGTGGTTACCAAAGATTCGCTCAGTGTTGGGCTTGCGCAGCAGGACAACTTTGCGCTGGTTGCTCAGTGTAGCTTCAGACTCAATAGAATAATCACCATAAACTGTACCGCCGGTGCTTCTGGCATAAGTCGGGCTATTCTTTGTGGCGGGTACATGAATAGAAAATTGCTTAAAATTTGCCGAACACGGATAGCTGTAGAGTAGCTCATTCGCGAGTCCCATACATTCGGCTGAGGCACTGCCTATAAATTCACGGCCGAGTTCAGACGTGAGCACACCCTCAACTTTGGTTTCTGAAAGCTCGTTGTCAACTTTTAATGAGTAATAAAAATTCTCATTTTTACCTTTTACAAAAAGATCATAATCAGATTTTTTAACATAAAAACTTTTGTTTTTATCAAGCGTGCCCTGTTTAATAAACTCGCCTGTCTTAGTGTCAAACAAGACGTACGTCGTGCTAACCGGATCGGCAGCCCTAAGATTTATAGTGAGCTTTCCGTTATTCAAATAGAAGCTCACAGCATAAATTAATGACACGAGACCGGCCAAAAAGACCAGCGCTGTAATAAGGCGTTTTTTCGAAAAATTAATCGGCAGCACTATACGCCCCCACCAAATCTAGCTAGCCACGATCTTGCATGCTCTATACGAAGCGCTATTTGCTCTTCCATGTTACTCGGAATTTCATAATTACGAGTAATTATTTCAGTTGCTTCTTCCAGGGTGGTTGAGGCTAGGAGCGGATCCAGGGTACTGCCTTTGTAGTCTCCATTTAGCTCCTGCCACATAAAGTCTACTTGTAAGCCAATATCTCCTTCGGGCCGTTTTGGAGAACTTGCGAAGTCTCGTAAAGCTTGCTTTCTTCCTTCGGCAGTCCATTGTATGAGGCCGTACCCTGGGCGGCATCTATCTCCAATACAAGGGGGTACAGTGTCTGACAAAAAGTCTGGGAAGTCCGCCTCACTCCAGGAGTCTCCATTCCTTGGATACTCCACGCGGCGTGGTTCAAAGCCTGCTTCTTCTTGCATGTTACCCAAAAAAGCTGCCGCCTGAAAAGGCTTTAGGCCCTTACTAATAAAACAGTTCCAGATTTTTTCCGGGTTATCAGCGCCAGTAAGTCCCGTGCCACATCCCCCACCACCCCCGCACGCCTGTGATGCAACGCCACCAGAAGCTAAAGAATTAACGACGAAGGTTGCCATGGCGTCGTAATCATCTGGGTGAATGCCATAGCC
>JALYQI010000070.1 GCA_030855955.1 bacterium
CCTTGTAGCTGGTCAATTTCGCCAGAATCCATAGCTTGTAGCTGTTGGGGATTAGTTGTGATCAGGCCGGTCTCGGTGGGGCTGGCAATTACTTGAATGTGCACATGATTTTGACCGGCAAAGAACAAACCCTGGCCGACCGGGAATTGGCTCAGGCGCTTTTTCTCCTCACTCGTCAGCTTGAACACGTCTGCCAATACGTCAACGGCCGAAGTCGATTGCTTGAGCAGAATTTGCATGCTGGCGTTAGCCACAATAGCCCGGCCCATTCGTGAACCCATAAAGTCTTCTACGTCCTGTGTGATTGTGGTAATACCCAGGTTGTATTTACGGGCGCGCTTGGCAAGGCTAAATAGGAAGTTAGCCGAATCTTCATACTTCATAAGTTGCCAGGCCTCGTCAACAATTAGTATGCGGCGTTTTTTATCGCTCTTGGTCTTGTTCCAGATGTAATTTAAGACGATATACATGGCTACCGGGCGGAGTTCGTCCTCGAGATCGCGGATATTAAATACTACCATTGGGTTGTTGATATTGATGTTGCTCTGTTGGCTAAAAATACCGGCGAAGGTTCCACTGGTGTATTTTCGAAGGCGCTGGGCTAATTGAGGCCCGGTGCCACCCATGTGTAAGAGTACGTCATATAAATCTGCGATTGTCGGGGGTAGAGATTGGTGCGTCAATGGATCGTTGGTAATGCCGGCGCGTGCGTACGTCTCAATCAAAGCGGCATCAAGGTCAGACTCTTCTACAGGGCTTAAGGCAGGCATTGTGATGCCATTACCTTGACTAGACTGCATTTGCGCCTGTGCTCCGCCCATCATGAGGCGTAAAAGTCCGTGTAAGGTAATTAAGTTGCTGCGGAGTGCATTGTCGGCCTCTTCGGCATCGACCACCTGCGGCAAATCAAAAGGATTTATGCGCGTGTTGCTGTTCAGGGACAAACGTACATAAGCCCCACCAACTGCTTCAGCCATGCGCTGATATTCGTTTTCGGGATCGATAATAAAGATTTCGGTTCCGAACATGAGTGAACGCAAAGCCTCTAATTTGACGGTAAAACTTTTACCGGCGCCAGACTTGGCAAAGACAACCGAATTGCCATTCTCTAGGCTGAATCTATCGAATATAACAAGACCAGAATTGTGCATGTTAATACCATATAAAATGCCGCTGTCTTGGCTTAGATCAGCCGACGTAAACGGGAAAGTTGTCGATAATGCGCCAGTGTTCATATTGCGCTGAATATGAAGCTGATCCATGAACTGCGGAACTGTACTGTTTAGCCCTTGTTCTTGTTGGGCCGAAGCCGGTTTGGAATAAACTAATTGCTGGCCCAGCATTGACTCGATTTTATGGCTTACATAGTCAAGCTCCTCTTGACTGTTGCCGTAGAGCGTAAAATACATGCCAAAACGGAAGAAGCGCTCTTCTCCTACTTGCAATTTATCGCGCATTTCTTCGGCATCTTGGATGGCGGCTTGCTTACCGGGATCACGTATACGACCCTTTTCGGCATCAATTTGTAGACCGGCTTCAAGCTGGGTTACTTTCTTGCGTAAATTTTCTAAGACCACTTGGCTTTCGACGGGATAAATGAACATGCTTAGGTCAATCACTTCATCTATGTTTACTAAGTTGGATAGCCAGCCAGTAAAAATTTGACGAGGATACCCATAGACATAGAACGTGCGTGCCCAACGCGTCCCAATACGGAACATACCGCTCTGAAATTCTATACTTGATGGTGCAATGAAATCACGAAGAGCAGTTATGCCCTTTCGAAAAGCGGCCTGAACCTCTATTTCTTCACGTTGACGCTGAGCCTGTGCTAAAGCGACCGGGTCGGTCTTAACTTTATTCTTACCAAAAGCCATTTAGCGCAGTTCTCTTTCCAGGCCGGGTTGAGGTGCAGCTCCCTGGCCTTTGGTTATAACAGGTGCGGTCAGGTCATTGAAGTTTTTTAGCTGCTGCCTAGTAGCTGTATCGGGATTATAGGCGTCGTAATAGAGTTCAATGAGTTCCTGGGTATCAAGTGGTAAGCCCTGAATCCCGCACTGTAATAATCCTGCCAGTGCAGCCTGCACACGGTTACGCAGTTCTGCCTTAGCGGCTTCAAGATCGGCCTCATTAATAGTTACGCGTTGTTCCTGGGCGGGACGAAAGGCGCCGAATAAATTGTTCACAAAGGTTTTACTGGCTTCAACTGCTTTTTGGGCATCGAGACCGGCAGGAATAAAAGGAACCACAACATAAAACCGCTTGTCCATAATGTTGGTTTGCATGGCTATATTATTCATAAAATTTATATAATCTTCCATAAGCAGGGCCAAAAGCATATTGTCGTGTTCAGAGCGAATTTTATCGAGCTTTTCAAGATAGGGTCGGATATCAACTTTTTGTGACCGTACTAAAATTTGTATCGGAAAATATAGACTATTTAAGAAGCGCTGGTAGCTATATTCCACACTTTCCCGTTCCTGTGGACTCATAAGGTCGAAATTAATGCTTTTCACCATGATAACTGATCGGAAACTACCGTCACTCATGATCACGATACCATCACGGATCTCAGCAATCATCAGCGCATTCTGGGTGCTGTTGGGTACTACCTGGGCAGCTGCGGTTTGCTGGGCCGGATCCTGGGGTTGTGATGACGCAGGAGAATAGCCGCCGGGCGGCGGTACGTTACCCAGTGCCTGCTGGTCGTTTAAGTTCGGATTATTCGGATCCATTAAATTTTGGTCCACCCCCTGTTAAATCGGTTATCAGCCCTAATGCAGCGATATCACAACCTCTTGGTCGTCTTTATCTATGCGTCTGGCCTGCCGGGCTATGGTTGCGACGTTTAAGTCGTCGTTTTGTGCAAGTTCCAGTATAGCAGGCTTGGGGCTCAGTTGTCTCTGTTCTTTTGGCTCAGACTTAATCGGAGCAACGGGCATAGGTTGCTTAATAATCTTTCCCTCACGATCATGGAGCGGCTGCAGAGTTTTTAGATGTTTATTCTTGCTTGCTTGGCTTTTTTTATCCTGAGCCAGTTTTGTAGCTAATTCCATTTCTTCTGGCGATGCTTGTGCGGCAGGTACGACATCATCACTGCCCGGGGCTACGACCGGCTGGGCTTGAAAAGTCGCTAAATCTTGCGGTATAGCTGCCGGTGGTGTCGATGTTTGGTTCATAAACCAGTAATTCGTAGGTGTTTGCGGAGCCGCTGGATCGTCATGCATCTGAGTTCTAGCTTTTTGCTTATGGACTTGGGTTGATTCATGTACTAATTTGTCTAATTTTTGAGCTCTTTCATTGTTTTCTGTATCAAGCATATCGTCAGCAGCTGAGATGTCTGTAACTGGCGTATCTTGCGGTAAACTCGTTGGATCAACTAACCTGTCAGAATCGGTTGCTACACTTAGGTAGCTTGGCTCGGCAAATAAGTTAGTGTTGACGTTTTTAATGGCCCAGCCCCGACTATCCACGGTATTAGCAAGTGCTTGCAAGCGGCTACTTACTTCGGTTTGCGATAGGCCGTTTGAAGAATATTGTACGACCTTTTTAGGGGCAGTGATTGTTACCAGCTGGATTATGCCATCTTGGTTCCAGATACGCTTATGCGGTTTCATTAGATAGCGCAACCGCGCTAATAGCCAGATGTCGTTTGGCTGGTCGCGGTTTATGGGTGCTGCCAAAAAACCAAACACTAATATTGCCGGGATTAACGGAGTAATCAGTGGCAGCTTAATAAAAATGGGCGCTGGACTATTCAGAATTAAAAAACAGATAAAGCCCAGCCCAATAGTAATGGCGGCAAAAACAAACTGCTTAAGCGTCAAAGGGCCGAGTAGTTTGTCTTCAGCTTCAATATCTTGAAGAACTTTATATGTCGCCATAATTAATTTTGCCTATCATGATCTGCGCCCGTTGGAGGAGCCGTACCTTGACCACCGGCTGTAGAGGGACTGCCCGAATGGGTATATGTTGTGGGATCCAGGTCGGCATATACTCCGGTTTTGACAGCAAGTTCCCGGACCTGCTCTGCTACATGGCCAGCCCCTTGGCTCATAGTCTGGAAAGGTTGTCTGCCAGCACTAGCTTTGCCAGCCGCAGCTGTAGGTACGGGTACCATAGTACCTGTTCCATCGTCAATCATATCGCCCGCACCAGCCCCGTAGCGGCTCATAAAAGTTTCTGCGACACCCTTTACTTTAGCTCGAGTATCATCACGTCTTGCCTGGGCTGCTGCTATTTGGGTGGGGTTTGCGGTTGCCATGGTTAACTTATCGCCACTTGCATCCTTGCCTAGGTAATGTTCTGTATCCTTATCATAAGCACTCCCTAGTTGCTCAATAGTATGGGCACTCATTTGGGATAATTGGTAACTACCTTTCTTCTCGTAGGCTTCAGTAGCAAACTTATTTGCATCAATTTGACCATTCCAACTTGTATTTTTAAATTCTAAGTGCTGATTCTGATTCTCAAAGCCGGCACCTATCCAGGCACCGGCAGCTTCTGTGTCGGTCATCTTCCACTCACTTTTCGCAAGGTCTCCGTATCGACTAGAAATGTCGCCGACTTGATCACTGGTCATTGCCTTGCGCATCTCATATGACAGCGCTGTTTGCTGTGCGAAGTGATCTTTCCCCCAGCGATTTTGTCCCTCATCTACATAGGCTTCATTAACCCATGCCCCGCCAAGAGATTTATACTCTCTGGTACCATCGAGTCCCTGGCGAACTAGAGCACCACGGAGAGCTGTTTCGTCCCATTTACCATCGGCATTTTGTTGGACGGCAGAGGTCCTGTTTGCGGCCTTCTTGTTAACAGTAAGTCCACGAATTGCTTCGTCACGTCCGGTTGCGATCTGATCGTTAAGCTCTTTTGAAACATTAGCATTTCTAGCTGACGCTGCGGCTTCAACATTATAGCCACCAGCAGTTCGAGCCAGCTTACCATACACACTTCTACCCAAGAAGTTACTCTTACCACCCCTTGACTGTAATGCCCTTGCTGCTTCTGCTCTGGTCTGCAACACTCTTCGACCACCCCGCTCCAGTTTTTGGGCACGGGTTTGTCTGGCTCGGTCAAACAAACCTTTTTGCCGGTCATTGACCATACCGGTTAAGTTGGCAAATAACCCACCGGCTAATTTGAAGGTAAAAGGTATAAACGCGTACGGTAAAACGTATGCAAAAACCCCTAAGAAAGGCCGGATGAAATCATCGATATGTCCTTCGTTATTCTGCATAATAATAACTGCAAATATTCTGCCAATCGCTAAAACCGCCAAAATAATTGGGTACATCATGAGTAGCTTAGTAAAAGCGCCCCACCATGTTTTCCAAAACCTATCATTACCCGGGAAGATCCACGCTAAAATAGCCAGCGGCGCGACTAACATCAACACAACGATAAATAATTGGCGAAGCAATAATATGCCAAAGACGGTTATAAAAATAAGTAAAAAGGTGCTTAAAAACAGCGTGAGGATAATATAGACACCCACAGCTAGAGTTGCACTAGCGACTAAGCCAGAAAAACCTACATCATATAAATCAGCTAAGCTTAGGGTAGATATTGTTTTATTGTCCAACGCTGCCGAAAACGGTGTGGTCATAATGCCCAGTACTCCACCGCCGACGACGTTAAAGAAGTTGATCATGAAGGTGGTGATATACCAAGAAAGGGTAATAAAGATAACGGCTACTACCATGCGTGGTAGTGCGCGCTTGACGGTATAGGCGCTAAAGGCTTCTACACCTATTGCTGTTCCTATAACCATCACCAGCATCACAGGGATAAGGATGATATAGGCAATATTGCGGATTTGCTGCCAGACTTGTTTCAAGCCTGGATTATCATATTTATTTTTATCGATATTAAGCAGCCGCATAATCTGTTCATCTAAGTAACTGAGTGCACTGTCCATAATCCTGATGACTGGGCATAAGATCCACCCTAAAAGATCTGCCCTTGATTCACAGCTGTTACCATCCTGGGTCGCATCTGGCGACCTGGTATCTACAGGAGGTTTATCCTTATTCTCAACCCCGCCTATCTTAACTGGGAATACTTTATCGTCAGCATTATCGATACCTATAGTTGCTTGCCCAAGGGTGTCGTCGTTTGGATCAACGACCACAAAATCTTGGTGACTAGAACCCCTTTCGTCAGAGCGGAAAAAGGTTTTTGGCTGGCTGGCAATTTCTACGAGGAAGTCTCCCCCAGCGCCGTCGACGCGGGTTAAAGCATTCTTAGCTTTCCAGACGAACCAAAGGGTTGCATTTGTCTGGTCCAGGTCTGGCAACGACCAGTTGCTGCCACCGGTTATATCTTTACAGCCGCGGCCCGGGACAATGATACTAATCTCGGCAAATTCGTAGTCGTTCGAACTATTTCTACGTATCCGCGACCGGCAGTCATTGGACTCTTTGGTGTATTCGTTGGTGTTGTCTTCTATATTGGCATCTATGTAGTCACCAACCACTTGAGCTTGGATTAAAGAATTTAAGTCATCAAGACTCAGATCACGGAGGTCATCATTTACCCTGCCAAGGTCTGATTGCTCTAAGCTGAATGCTGCAATCTTAATAACGCGTCTGTTGGAAAAGCTGGCTTGATACGTTTCAGCGCTTGCTTTATGCACGGGCAGCAAAGCAAAGACGTTGCTCAGCATAAATAGCAGAGCAAAGAGGCACAAGCTCTTACGGGAACGCATATGGTAATTTTACCATGCCTGCTCCATACGAAAGAACACTTTAATAAGTAGAGGTAATTTTGACGCTGCTTTAGTCAACAAGGAGAATACGAAACCGGTGGTCAATAATTTCGGCGGTACCGTTCGGGTTTTCGACTACTTTAAGCTCAAATTGAACAAGCTCGAAACGAGCCCAATCGGCGGTTATGCCCTCAAGACTTTGCCATATGGGAGTATCAGCTAGTTGTGCATAGATAGGACCCGCCGAAGGGTCTAGCATGATCCAGTCTGGTTCGGGGCTTGGTATAAAGCTGGCCTCATTGCCTGCTTCGTCATAGAGAACAAGTTGAAAGTTTGGCTTGGTCGGAAGCGTGATCGCTTCTACTGCATCAACCAAATAAGGGTCATGTAGATCAAGTACCTGTTGCTGTAGGGCAGTATTTTTGGAGTATCCATCTAAGAGTTCGGTAGAACTTCGGTCACCAAGATTTAAAATAGCGGCAAATTGTGATAGTGAATCAAGCCCAAAGCGGTCGATATCATCCAGCGTCTTTAGGGCTGGCACCGTAATCTCTTCACCATTGGTGCGCGTGCCCGTAAATACGTCTTCTCCTTCATCAACAGCATTAGCAATATTGATAATGCCGAAGTTGGCCGGAACATACGGAAGTTCGGGCACTGGTGGAGCGGTTTCTGCACCCACGGGGTTTGTGGGTAAGGCTGAGATTATTACAGGATCGCTAGGAGCTGCAGAGATGGCCGTTGTAATAGGTGATGTCTCGGCGGCAGCCTCTTGAGGGGCAAGGGTTGGATCATCTTCCTCGCCATGCGTGGCGGCAATCACGCCAACAGCCGCTAAGCCTACACCTGCACCCCCTAATACATACCAGAAGCCTCTATGTGACTGTCTTGCTTCGGGTAGCCGCCGCAGATTTTCGTAAGGCACCGGCATGCCTAAAGCAAGTTCTGCAGGAGTTGGGGCGGGAGTGTCTGGTATAGCTTGTCTTATGGCCTCTGGGTCTTCTGGAGGATATACGTCGCCCAAGTCAGTGTGATCAAATACTCTACGAACAGTTTCCTTACTGTGTGGAATACCGGTACTTATTGTTGGTGGTTGAGAAAACGGGTCTTGCTCTGTACCATCTGCCATTAACATTCTCCCCTTATGCTTGCGATAATCATGAGTATGGCATAACTTCATCACTAAAATCTGTGTTTAATCGCACACATTGCTAATATATTATGCTGTAAAAGCATGAGCTTTTGACTTCAAACAAAGAAGATAGTTAAATAAAGGATAAGATTATGCTGATGACAAAAATAGGAAATATTAAGCTCAGCCTGCTTGCTGTTACCGGTTTGCTAGTACTATTTATATTTCTACCGTTCCAACCGACCTTATCTGCGCAGGGTAATTCTGTGGATGAACCGGATGCTGAACTAAGTGATTGTAATGGCACGGATATACGAGCTGGACTTGATGAAAGCGATCCAAACCATTGTGGTATTCTGGATTACCTTGTTCTGTTTATTAATGTGCTCTCCGGGATAGTAGGTGTGGTGGTAGTGGGTTCCATTATTGTCTCTGGTATACAATACTCATCGGCCGGCAGTGACCCGCAAAAAATCAGTGCAGCTAAAGACCGTATCCGCAATGCAATTATTGCACTTGCCTTCTTTATCTTTATGTATGCACTACTTAACTACTTAGTGCCGGGAGGAGTTATACGCTAATGCATAAGTTGCTACTCATTATTATTACTTCATCAGTTTTGTTCTTTAGTGTAGGCCTCAGTCCAGCTACAGCCTCTGCACAAGGCACAGGGTGTGCCGATAAGCCAGCTTCTTTCCTGGGCCTTCCGACGTGGTACAGATATCTCGAGCTTGATACCAACTGCGAAATTGTAGGCCCTATGCGAGAAGATGATCCTACCAAGCTTGATTGGCAGAAGGCCAGCGGCCGTGTAGGGCTAGCAATAATTGAGATACTACTAAGGATTGTTGGCTTAGTAGCCGTGGTGTACGTTATTTATGGTGGCTTTCGCTACATCACCTCTGAGGGCGAGCCAGAGAATGCTAAATCTGCCCGGCAAACCATTATTAACGGTCTCATCGGGCTGATAATCAGCTTGGTAGCGACGGGATTAGTGGCCTTTGCGGCAAAATTATTAACCTCATGAAAAATATAATGTACCGGTTTTCACAATTGATTAACGAGAATGAATTAGATGTGCCTAAAACCAGATTGACCGAAACCAAAATCACTGACGTACTGCAAATAGTATTCGGAATTGCGGCTGCAGTCGCTGTACTAATCATTGCCATTAGTGCACTTAGAATGGTGGTTTCTCGGGGTAATTCCCAGGACGTTACCCAAGCTCGGGATGCCATAGTATACGCATCAGTAGGCTTAATAATTACTCTGGCTGCCTTTGCCATCGTGACATTCGTCGTGGAGCGCGTGTAATGCGCACAATTCTATTAACCCTGCTTGTATCACTTGGCCTCGGGCTTACGTTTGCCTTTCCTGCTGTCACTTTAGCCGCTGAATTCAACCCCTTTGATAAGGTGTGCGACGACGAGACGCGCGATGCCGCCGTGTGCAATGCCAATAAAGATAATCCAATTTCCGGCCAGGGCGGTATAATTTTACGCATAGTGAATATACTATCTTTTGTGGTCGGTGTGGCGACGGTAATCATGGTGGTCTTAGGCGGACTTAAATACGTTAACTCGGGCGGTGACGCCAACGCCACCTCTAGTGCTAAAAATACTATACTTTATGCCATCATTGGTGCTGTAGTGTTTATACTTTCCCGGGCGATAATTGAATTTGTTTTAAACAGGACATAGAAGGAGAATTTATGAAGATAGTACACTTAATTATTGCAGCGGCGTTTTTTGTAACTGGCTTTCTATTTTTCGGGGTAACGAAGAGTGTTTATGCCCAAATTGATGAAGCCTCCAAGGATGCAGCTTGTGAAGGCCTGTCTAAGGCCGGCAGAGGATGTAGTTCTACAAGGGCCGACCGCACGGTAGAGGGTTTGGTAAAAACCGTGATAAATATACTTTCCTGGGTAGTGGGCATAGCGGCGGTCATTATGGTTATTGTCGGTGGGCTTAAATATATAGCTTCTAACGGTGATAGCAATGGAATTTCTAGCGCCAAAAACACCATTATTTATGCTCTTATCGGTCTGGTAATCGCCGCTCTGGCTCAGTTTATAGTAAGATTTGTACTCGCCAAAGCTACCTAAGAAGTTACAAGGTGTAAAAAAGTTTAGCGTAAGCACTTGTATAATTGGGTATATAGGTGATATAACTATTGTAAAGCATTAAAGTAAACAAGGATATAAAATCGTGTTACAGAAAATTAAACAGCTTATTACAGTTGCGGCTTTCGGCCTGTTGGTCCTAGCCCCCTTGGCCGTTCCTGCAACTGCCGGGGCCCAAGACATAAATAAAAATTTAAGGTGTGGCGCAAATTTCGATGCAAGTCTTCGGGGTTGTAACCCGGATGTAGATGACAGTGCTGGTAATGTCGACGATTTGATTACGGATATTGTCAACATAATCTCACTGTTAGTTGGTGTAGTTGCGGTCATAATGATAATCATTGGTGGCTTCAGGTACATTACCTCTGGGGGTAACGATAGTAGTGTGGCTGGTGCCAAGAACACTATCCTCTACGCCATTATCGGTTTGGTAATCGTAGCCCTTGCCCAGTTCATTGTCCGCTTCGTCCTAGCTCGCGTAACAGATTAAAAGGAAGAATTACTCATATGGGTATTAGCCTATCTAAAATCACGACTGCATTCTTCGGGTTACTAATTGTGGGCATACTCCTGGCATTATTGGGGGGCACCCTACCCGTTTCTGCCCAGGATATTCAAAACAATCTTTGCGCCGGAGCCAACTTGGATGTTAATTCCAACTGTAACACCGGTATTACCAACCAAGATGCCAGTGCCAAGATTAACAGTCTAATCGGTAGCATCATCAACATTTTTACTTTGGTGGTGGGTGTTGTATCGGTGCTGATGATCATCGTCGGCGGCTTCAAGTACATTACCTCAGGTGGTGACAGTACTAATGTCAGCGGTGCTAAAAATACTATCCTTTACGCCATTATCGGTTTGGTAATCGTAGCCCTTGCCCAAACGATTGTGCGATTTATTTTGGGCCGCGTGATCTCTGCTTAAATTAAAATTCTGATATTTAAAAACACCTCTTTTTAAAAGAGGTGTTTTTTGTTGCAGGAGACTTGCCTAGAAGACTTCGATTTTCTTGACGGTGTCTTGCTTAACTTTGGCGAAAGATATCGTTAAGACGCCGTCTTTTAACATCGCTTCGATCTCTTCTTCTTTGACAGGTACTGGCAGTGCGATTGAGCGGCTAAATTCGCCCCAATAACACTCTTGGACGAAGTAATTCTCAACGTCATCCTCATTACCCGCGCTCAAGGTACCGCGCACACTCAAAGTGTTATCAGAGATACTGACATCAAGATCATTCTTGTTAACACCGGCGGTGCGTGCTTTTACGACAAGCTTATCCTTGGTCTCGTACACATCTACTGCCAACTGGCCCGGCACTGGTTCTTCATCGTCCCAGTCGTTGGCCGTGGGGCCACTCATGCTCTGCTCGTCATTAGCAGGCTCATCTGCGGTTGTTGGCAGATCGTCGTCGCCTAAGAAGGCGGCGGTCAGTTCATCTTCCATAAGAAGGTCATCATCGTGATTCCGTCTTGCCATTTCGGTTTACCCTCCGATTAAATTAAAAACCATAAGCATTTGATTTTTTGTCTTGAGCCTAGTATAGCTATATATGTAACAGTGTGCATAGGTTTTGCATACATATTTACAACATAATAAACACAACAATTATGCAGCCGGTGGATTAAGGAGATTGTATGCGGCTGATTGAACAAATATTTAAGGTACTTGCCCCGCACGAGTGTATGAATTGTGGATCTGAGGGCTCCCTCCTCTGTCCCTGGTGCATTGAAGATGCTTTACCGGAAGTAGTGACACGCTGCTATGGTTGCAACAAGCTATCGCCATTTGCCAAAACGTACGCTTCGTGTCGACGCAATTCACCAATAAAACATATGTGGATCCGGTCTGAGTATACGGATATAGCGAAGAGACTGGTGCATACAATGAAATTTAAGTATTCAGGGGAAGCGGCTGACATAATAGCTAAACAACTTGTGAATACATTACCCGCCCTGCCACCTGATACGATTATTGTGCATGTGCCGACGGCAACTAAGCACGTGCGTGAGCGCGGCTATGACCACGCCCAACGAATTGCCCGGTATTTGGCAGCCGGCTTAAATCTACAGCATTTTGCCCTCCTGGCACGTACCAGCCAAGCCCGTCAGGTTGGTGCGAGCCGACAACAGTGTTTGTCCCAGATGAAATCGGCATTTCACCCCCGACACCCTAAGTTCATTAACGGTGCTCATGTATTGATGGTTGATGATGTAGTGACGACGGGAGCAACTATAGAAGCGGCCGCAAAAACACTTAGGCAAGCCGGAGCACGATCTATTGATGCGGTTATCTTTGCGCAGGCCAAATAAAATCAAAAAGTAATTGCATAAACTATGGCGGAGAGAGTGGGATTCGAACCCACGGTACCGTTGCCGGCACGGCAGTTTTCAAGACTGCTACCTTCAACCACTCGGTCATCTCTCCTTCGTCAAGGTGTGATAGTTTGTTTATAAACTAGCCGACAAAATAAATTTGCTCGGTAATTTAAATAAACAAACAAGCCCTTTTCTCTCAAAAAACTGAGCAGCAGATAAACCGCTAGGTTCAATTTTTTGTTTTGGCGGAGAGAGAGGGATTCGAACCCTCGCAGGGACTCTCGCCCCTCTAACGATTTAGCAAACCGTCCCCTTCAGCCACTTGGGTACCTCTCCGCGTCGGCGTGTGATGGTTATTTTACCAAATGAGTGACAAAACAAGTTTGCTCGCTCATTCCAGTAAAATAACCAAGCCGCCTCCTCTCAAAACCACAAATCCTCTTGTGGTTTTGGTAAAGATCAAGCTTTCTCTTTCAATTTTGCGAAACTATTCGCAAAATTGCTGAAGAACACATGATTAACAGATACAAATTATAACAGAATGGTTTATTTTTGTCATCTGCACATGCTCTATGTTTCTCTCAAAAAAGTGGTACAATTAAGCTTATGCAAGATGGCCAGCAGTCTAACGAGCCGGGATGGGTATTCCGGCCGGGCGATCAAACCCCTCCTCCACTCGTAACACCTACCGTTGCGCCTGCGCCTCCTGCCCCAGTTTTGCCAGCTGCGCCCCCACCGCCCTCTCCTGTAGTAAGTGGTGAATTTGGAATCCCGCAAGGCGCTAGTCCGTCTCTCGAGCCTCGACCTACATCCATTCCCGTGCCAGCCACAAAAGTAGTGGAGTCTGCTCCTGAGCAGTCGCAGGACGAAGCCCATGCCGAGTGGACAGCTTCAGAGTACATTGCTACTCCTAAAAATTCAGGTTGGTTTGCTTTGTTGGCGATTGTTTCCATATTATTGGCAGCTATTGTGTATGTCGTCACGCGCGACATGATTTCTACTATTGTGACGCTTATACTGGGTGCTATGATGGGTATTTTTGCTGCCCGGCAACCCCGCACGCTTCAATATCGGATTGATAACCATGGAATTTACATCGGTGAAAGATTTTTCTCATACGATAGCTTCAAATCATTCTCGATTGCCCGCGAGCAAGCCATGGGTTTTATTTCGCTGATGCCACTGAAACGCTTTATGCCGCCGCTTTCAATCCATTACGAACCACAGGACGAAGATCATATTGCCAATACCCTGGCGGACTATCTGCCTTATGAAGAACACAAGGCAGATCTGGTTGATAACTTAAGCCGCAAGTTTAGATTCTAAATAAAAAGCCCCTAGATTAAAGGGGCTTTTTATTGCTAAACGGATTAAACGCCTGGTACGTTTATTTGCGTTTGCGAGCGATCAGGTTGTATCCAAGGCCAGATATGGCACTTACAGATACGAATCCTGCAGCTATAGAACCGGCGCCAGTTTTTGGTAAAACTTTAGGCTGTTCTGGCTTTTCTGGTGTTTCTGGTGTTTTTTCAACACACTTTTTGTCACCACCGAGATACGCGTTCAAAAGGCGATTTTTCTCGTAAGGCAGACGGCCGTTA
>JALYQI010000029.1 GCA_030855955.1 bacterium
CCGTTCGGCCACCACTAGTTGCCGCCCAGGCAACTTCCAGTAACGCTACAATAACTGTTTCACCACAATCCGGTACTTTTACAGTTGGCCAAACTTTTAATGTCCGAGTGTATATAAATTTAAAAAACAATTACGACAATGTGCGGGCCGATATTTACTACAACCATAGCCGCATGCAATATTTAGGCGTTACTTATAATTCTGCTTTTAATGGTAGCTCTACGACCACTCCTGGTGTAAATGGCTATGGCCATCACGTCTCATTCAATGACAAACGGGTAAGCGGTGGTCCATTAACCGGCAACCATTTGTTTGTAACCATCTCGTACAAAGCGTTATCAGCCGGTTCAGCATACCAGAACATAGGCGGTAATCATGTGATGTACCGAGAGCAGAATTATTCTACACAAGGGTTTAACGGTGGTTATACCATCGCTAACGCACCTACGCCGACTCCCCCCACGCCTCCTAAGCCTCCTACTCCAACCCCGACACCCCCTGCTCCACCTGTCCCTTCATCGCAAGGCTTAGAACTCAGTAAAGTCGCCGTCAAGGACATCGGTTACCGGCGTGCCGTGGTGACATGGCAGACCAACCAACCGACTACCAGTCAAGTTAACTTTGGTGATGCTAAAAATGATCTTAAGAACCAGAAAACCGATAATAATTTAAAGACCAGCCACACTATTGTGTTAGAAGGCGATCCTTTGCGCGCCGGCAAACATTATTTTTATCAAGTCAGCTCGGCAAGCGGCACAAAAAAGGTATCGGACAACGGAGAATTCGACACCAAGTTAATCCCGCTAATAATTGAAGTAAAAGATGTGACTGATTCAGGATTAGTTGGCGCTACAGTCACTATTTTAGGCAAGACTATAATGACAAATAACATTGGTGAGGCTACTTTTGCGGTACCCGAGGGTGATGTAACGGTCTTTGTGGAAAAAGACGGCATTGCCCGTGAGCATACCGCCACTATTAATGTGCCAGAAGGCGATGCTACCCCACGCATAACCGTAAACCTTGGCAAGAGTATACCCGTCGTTACTAGTTTTACTGAAACGAAGAAGCCCGGTAATACCAGGTTGTTATGGTTTATACCGTTGCTGGCCGTTATTATGTTCTTGGTAATTAGAGTGCTGCGCAATCGCAGCATATCAACAGCTCCACCGTCATTGCCGCCCGCCATCGATCCCGCCATGCTAGCCCAGCAGAATGCCGATAGTTATCAAACAGGCGGGCCCACACATCATCAAAGCCTGCCCGAAATGCTCGGTCGCTACGATCATTTGAAAGATCCCGAGACCGACCAGTTCGCCGATCACAACCCGCATCACCAAGCTTAAGCTAAGCGGAAAATAACATTAGCGTTATCTACCTTTTTGCTTCACAAATCTGGCAATAACCGGACCGCCGAAAACAATCCCAAAGAAAATCCCCGATGCATGGCTCCGGCCCGGAAGTTGTTTTTCGACTGCATGCTCTATTATGGTGTCTTTAATAGGTACGGTTTGATCCTTTACAGGGTGTATTGATAAAATTTTCTTTCGCTCGCGTGGAGCTATTTTAGCTAAGGATATTGCCAACATGGCCATTGATTCTTCGAAATCAGGGTTAGTATCAAACGCGCTTTTACCTATCGTTTCGGGATGATTTATCTTGCCACTGATACTAATAACCGTGTCGATGCTCTTTGAAGCAGCGTATGCATTTATTACTGCGCTGGCACCGGCACTCACCCCGACAAGCGATACACTGCTGCCTAATGTCTTTAATTTATCTACCTTTTTAATTAATCTCTCAAGCTTAACTGCAAAACTTTCTTTGTTGTTCCAAATAAGCGGAAAATACACCGGCCTTATGCCATAAAATCGCCATAACTGGATCGCAATATTTTGTCCGTAGCTATGATGATCACCGAGACCGGGAATATAAATTACATAATGGGCCATTTGCCCATCATAACAAAAAACTACTATTTATAATGTATTTAGGTTCGGTTCTTACTAAAGGCTATACTTTGCACTAAGAAATTGTATCAGCTACGTGGCGGTATGCCTTTATTTCGAGCGGTGAATGCAGCCGACCCAACAACAAGGGCGACGCACTCCTTCCAGTAATTCTGTAACTGTACGCTCGATATGGTTGTCTCTCGTCTCTGGTTTTTTGGTGGAAACAGTCCAGCAAATCCACTCGTTGCGCGCCAGTGGTGTGAGGTCCTCCCATCTTTCTAAGGCAGATCCGTCAGATATCAAGGCTTTACGTAAATCAGCTGGTACTTCATGCACCACGCCATTCGCGATTTCTTTTTTAGGCATAAATTAACTATATCAAACAAAAAAGCACCTCATTTAAAGTGCTTATGCTTGACTCCGGAGACTGGATTCGAGCCAGCGACAGCTGCGCTGGCCGCCCTTTTATAGTAAACGCCAATTTTTTACCAAAGTCTGAGCTATTAGCTGTACAATAAGCCTATTATTTAGAAAGGAGCATTATGGCAAGCAGTGAAAAGGTCAGTTTGCAGGATAGGCTAAAAGATGATGTCATCTTATGCGCGGAAGGTTACCTTTTTGAGTTGGAGCGTCGAGGATACCTGAAGGCCGGTGCCTATGTGCCGGAGGTGTCGTTGGAATTTCCGGAAGTGGTTGAGCAGCTGCACCGCGACTTCGGACGCGCCGGTACGGACGTCCAGGTAGCGCTTACCTACTACGCACACCGGGAAAAACTGCGGGCTGTCGGCCGCGAAAACGATATGGAAGCCATTAACCGTGCGGCGCTTCGGATCGCGAACAAAGTTGCCAAGGAAACGGATGCGCTAGTGGCTGGCAATATCTGCAACACCGGCGTCTACGACATAAACGACAAAGTTGGCAGCTCGGCAGAAGTCCGACGGCAGTACACGGAGCAAGTCGAGTGGGCTAAAGACGAGGGTGTGGACTTTATCCTGGCAGAAACAATCAACTACCTGGGCGAAGCCCTGATCGCACTCGAAGTCATCAAAGAGCACGGTATACCGGCAGTCATTAATTTTGCCGCCAATCAGGCTAAGACAACTGATGGACATGGCTGGATAGAGGCCGCTCGGGCAGTCGCCGACGCCGGCGCCGACGTCGTCGGCTTTAACTGCAGCCGGGGACCTGCTAGCACGATGCCGCTGCTTATCGAGTTGCGTCAGGCCGTGTCCATCCCGATCGCCGGCGTTCCCGTGCCCTACCGTACCAGCGTGGCTGTGCCGTCATTCCAATCGCTATTGAATGAGGACGGTTCAAGCGCCTATACGCTTGGCCTTGAATCGCATCTTTGTAACCGTATGGACATGGCCAAGTACGCGGCCGACGCTAAGGAACTGGGAGTTAACTTTATCGGTATTTGCTGCGGGGCCGGCCCACATCACGTGCGGGCAATGGCCGAAGTGTTAGGGCGCACTGTACCAGCCAGCAAGTTTTCGCCGGATATGAGCCAGCACTACGTCTTCGGCTCCAAAAAATACATCAAAGAGCACGAACAGGCCACAATCGGTCATACTACCGCTCGTTTTGAAGACTAAAAGCCTTTCTAAGAGTCATAATGCGCATTTCCCTGGCTCCAGAGGCTAGATATTTACTTTTTGCGGCGTACTCGAAGTGTAGAATGAGTAAGAAATTATTTTTTCTGGCCTTAGAAAAGGCAACAAAAATGTACACTAACCAAGTTAGTATTGCTTTAGCAATACTAACTCTAAAATCCCAGGTCGGTCCTATAGACGCCTATAATACAATCAT
Source organism: bacterium (assembly GCA_030855955.1). Classification (GTDB taxonomy): domain Bacteria; phylum Patescibacteriota; class Saccharimonadia; order Saccharimonadales; family JACDBH01; genus JALYQY01. Next base: position 3,762 of record JALYQI010000029.1, read on the forward strand.
TCAGCCCAAATATGCCTTGAGTGATGTTGTTTGTACACTGTGGTTGGGAGCGAAATATAAACCCTATCATGAGTATTAAGTAGGGCGAGCAAACTGCCTTTGATGATAGAGTAGGCAGGTTCCTCATTTAAAATCATAAAGCAAGTATACTTGGTAAGCGTAGTTTAATTACGAACTATTCTTGGCTCCGGGGACTGGATTCGAACCAGCGACCTAGTGGTTAACAGCCACCCGCTCTACCGCTGAGCTACCCCGGAATATCTAGAATGTACTATACCTTCCACCGATTGGATGGTTCACGTCCTACATCTGCAGCAATTATTAAGACAGTAAGCTTTTTTAGTCCAACTGAATTTAACAGATACCGAG
>JALYQI010000008.1 GCA_030855955.1 bacterium
AACTAGTGGTGGCCGAACGGCAAATAAATAGAAACTTGTGCTAAAAAGGCACAGGCTCACGGCCATTAAGCTAGTCACATAACGAAAGTATTTCATGCAGTTTTTGTTAAGTAGTTACTTTTTATAATTATATCATAAATCAATAAGATTGATGGCATATTCCACCCTACAATATACTAACCACTCATTAACTATTAATCATAAATGTGGAATTAACGTAGTTTGCTTATTTTGTAGAGTACTTTGACATACGTCGCCAGCTCGTCATAGCTCAAATTCTGATACAAAACCAAGCCAAGTCGCAGGCGCAAACCTTTCTCAATAGTCGCGCATGTTTTTTTATAATGAGGCTTGACCGCTACAAGTTTTGTTCTGGCGTCATATTTATGAGTTTTTTTGGTGAAAATATCGAGTGATTCTAGTAAATTAACCGTATTTGTCATATAGGCAATAGTGGTATCTAACTTATGCGCAAGATCACTGAGACGAATACCTTTAGGGCCAGCGTCAAGTACTGTTCCAATTGTAAACCACTGCATGCAGGTCAAATTGTAATCCTGTAAATAGTGTGCAGTATGATGCTTAACCACGCGAAAGGCACTTGCTTGGGCTACACCAGATTGATAAGTTGTAGTAACATCAAGGCTTAATGAACTATCAATATTTTTACTTGCCTTCTCCATTACTTCATAATACTATAATTAATTAGTTAAGTTTGTAAAGTAAAGTACTTGAATTTAGTTAATAATCATGGTGTAAATTCTTCTATTCGTTGTTACGCTAAGTGTGCTTACTTTTACTAATTTATCAATATAGCAAGGATTGTAATGAGCGTAACAGTATTTTTAACCATCAACCGTAGGCCTGTCATTAAGTGAATTACTTATAGAATGCAGCATCATATACTAAGCTTCAGTGGCATAGCCGGTATCGCTATTTTGTGGCTGAGCGTCATTACGTCTTTGATCTTAACAAGATTTAATGTCTTGGGCACCTTACCGATAAGTTATTTGGGCGTCTATGACAATTCTCGGTACCTTTTTAATGGCGGTTTGATACTATCGGCACTCTTACTGTTGCTGTTTATGTGCCACGTAGGCCGGCAAATCATACTGTCTAAAGTTTTCTTGGCCGTGTTTTTTCTTGGCCAGTTGAGTCAAATTATTGTTGCGCTGACAGCATATAATTCGCAGTCTATTGAGAAGACGATACATGTTATCTTCGCTTTTGCGCTAGCACTAACCTTGCCGGTTTCTATGTATGCGTTCAAGAAATCCCCTGGGGTTACCGGAAATATTAAATTAATGACATCAAGGCTGTTAAATATTGAGCTGGTCATGTTTGTACTTGGTATTGGTTGGTTCGTACGTGCATCGGCAGCAGGGGCTTTATCAGAAATGATAGTGGCTGTCGTATTTGATGTATGGATTATCGTACTGTCGCTAAAGTTGCTGCAGGCCGACAAACTGCGAGCTAATTAATAGAATTTGGCCTGGTAAACGATTTTTTCTTTGATGAAAAAGTTAATGCGTTTTGGCTGGTAATCGTCGGTTATAGCAATATTAGGATTTTCATCATTCTCTACCACTCGTGCGGTCAGGCCGTCGGCTTGGGCTTTTTCGGTGGCAGCTTGTTCGCTTAAGTCAATATAATCGGCGCTACAGAACCGCTTGTTATCTATTAACTTACATTCGCTTTCAAGTGGGGTTTGGACATCATTGTTAGCTACTTGTTGCTCGATAACCGGCCGCCTGCGCCAGGAAAAACCAGTAAACGCCGCCCCTATAAACAATATGATTAAAGCGACAACCACAATTCCTCTTACTGGACCATCCATTTTATTCTCCTATTTTTCATGCCCAAAAACGGCGATGATGGATAATAATAGCAGTAAATTTTTTTCAAAACAGCAATATTTCTTGCAATTATAAATATATTAATCGCCCTATACTAATAAATGCTCATAAGTAAAAAATGTTACTGCGTGAAATCGCGGTAAAGCATAAAATGTTGTGACTATGGAATTTCTACTGAAATATGGTCGTTTTGCGAAGTTGTCTAAGATTTATTGGGCTTATTTGATTATTCGTACTATTTGGCGCTACCGCCAGCGCACTATTAAAAACTCGCGCGGAATATAAGAATAAAAAAGAGGCCCTCTCGCAGTGAGCCTCTTTTTTATAGTTGCTAAAAATTATTACTCAGTGTCGCGGCGGCGTTGCTCCATTTTTTCATCCAAGCGGCCGTGAGTTTTGTAATATTCAGCCTTAGCTTCGTCGGTCATATCCCCCAGTTTGTCTTTGGTGTCTTCAATTTTGTCTTTTGCTTTGTCATCGAAATCTGCCATGCGTATTCCTCCGTTTAATTTTGCTCCTTTATCGTAACAATAAGGTAATTTTCGCGCAGTGAAATTTCTTACCCTAGTAACGGTTGTTTACGTTTTTTGTAAAAATATGCTTAAATTAGTTTGTAAGTATTAAAAATAAAAACGTGAAAAAATCACCCAAAAAATCCAAGCGGCTGCAGCTGCTAGCCCATAAGCACACCGCCAAACTAACGCACCGATCGCATACGTCTTATCCGTTGCTGACATTTTTGTTATTGATTGTCGGGGTTTTTTTAGCGCTTACAACCATTAGTGCACGCGCCGCCGACGTCACTGTTACGGCGGTCAACGCTGGTTCACCACCGCCTTATGCTGCCGTAATTACTAGTCCAAAACACAATGCCAGATTGGACCGCTCAATAATTGATGTCTCTGGTACGTGCCCCTATCAATATTTTGTTAAATTATACCGTAACAATGTATTCTCGGGTGCAATGTGGTGTGAAGCTGATGGTACGTTTTCGATTCAAACCAGTTTGTTCAATGGTCGCAACGATTTGGAAGCCCGTATCTTTAACGTTGCCGACACTGAAGGACCGCACTCGAGTGTCGTGACTGTCTGGTACACGCCAAAGAGTCCTGGCCGGGGCGCTTCGATACCGTTTTACTTAACTACCGATTATTTCTATAAAGCGGCTTATACAGGTCAAAAAACTACTTGGGATTTTACGATTTATGGCGGCAGCGGGCCTTATCAAGCTATGGTGGATTGGGGCGATGGCACCACCAGTACACACAGCACCTCGGATAAAAAATTGAGCATTGACCATACCTACCAAGCCCTTAAGTCTGAGCGTGAATATTTTAAGGTAATAATCACTTTACGCGATAAAAACGGCCGGAGCACCTCATTGCAGCTGATTGCCATTATGAACGAACCTGACGTAATTGGCGGTGCTTTAGCCCGGCCTAATGATCCGTCGCCCAGTGGATCGTGGTTTAGCGGTATTTTACGCTACTTATGGTCGGCGTATTTGATCACACTTCTGATGGGTGTCAGTTTCTGGCTCGGCGAACGGCGTGGCGAAGGTCTGCAGTCAGCTTGGAAGCAACCAAAATTCAAAACCCGTTAGAATAATAAGATGAACGAAGAACCGGCACTCCCACGCCCAAAGACCAAGAAACGCCTGGCCATAATTCTTATCAGTCTTTTTGTAATGATCGCCATCAGCGTATTCGTCTTTATGATGGAACGGCCTTCGAGCGGTAAAATCATTACCGGCAGTTCCAGCAGCAGCCCGGTGTCCCAAGAAAATACTGCCCGGCGCACTAGCAGCATGGCGGCTAGTTATTTCCAGCTCGAATATGACGCCGGTTTAGATACGCTCAGTAATGTAACTATCCAAAATCCTGGCTCTTTGGAAGCCTACCGTGTTACTGGTGACCAACGGATCTTATCGGTTACCGTTAAACAAGGCAGTAATTTATCCGAAGAATCTTCATACCGTCTGCGTCAAACCCAAAGCGAGTTATATAGAGAAAGCACCGCCAAGCATGGCGCTCATTCGTTTGTAATAATGAAGAAAATCGACGGTAGCGAAATTATGGCCATCGAATCGGGGCAGGGCAGGTATGTCATTATTGCCTACACCATGAATGATCCGCTTGGTAATTTGCAGCGCGAAACAGATGCTATCTTGAGCAGCTTCAGCTGGCTCTAGGCGCCAACACCTTTTTTGAGCTAAGATAAGCGTAATGGATGCTATACGTCTAATGATGTCTGCGGGAGTGGTGATGTTTGCGGTTTTGCCGTCGACGTCTAACTATGAACTACGTGACTTTGGGTTTGGCAGCGGTGGCACGGCCGAATCGGGCACAGTTAATTATTCA
>JALYQI010000039.1 GCA_030855955.1 bacterium
CGTTCATAGGCATGTTTGATATCAAAGTTTCCGGCGGCATTTCGGGTCAGTAGGTCGGTTTTGCCATCGCCCCAATCAATACTGATAGCGTAGGGACCCCGGCCACCGCTTAGGGTGATTGGCCAAGTCAGTTCTTTGCCAGGATCGGCACCACGCCGGGCAAAGTTAGTTGTAAGCGTAATACGTTCGGCTACCTGATCGGGCGAGCCAGGTACAGACGGGACGTCGATAGCATATGTAACCGTACGCTTATTTGAATCAGGACTGGCTTGATCAAGATCATCATACTGGCGGGCAACTAGTTCGTTTTGTCCCGGGAACAAATCGATCTGCAGTTCGTAACTGCCGCCATCACAAATCGCCGCACCGCTGAATACATTGTTCCTAAAAACCCGGACTAATAACGTATCAGTGCAAAGACCCGTTACCGTAATCGGGATAGATTCAAAAGATGTACCGTTGGCAGGAATAGAAATACTCGGAGCTTGAGAGGGTGGAGCCTGTACAAGCCGACCTTCCATACCGATACCGGTATCACTAGGGTTTGTTTGTGGTCGTGACTGTTGGGCTGAAGTTTGAGTAACCAACAGCAGAGGCAACACAGCAAGCGCGAGAATAACAATCATACGAATGAATTGTTTCATAATTTAAACTTACTATACCTCAAGTCTCTTATGCTTGGCCAGCAAAGGTCATTAGCGGCGGCGAGTTTTGCGGTTCAAGCTGGCCTTAACGCGACGGAAGATATAGAATCCTGCTCCTACCAAAATTCCCAGTCCCACTGCTACAATAGCCATAAACCACCACGGTAGGTACCAGAATGTGGAGCGGGCAGTAATCTCACGGGTTTCGCTACCGTTCTCACCATACAAAACCGACAGCTCAGCTATATAACGGCCCGGGCTAAAATCAGTATCGCCACACACCACCGTATTAACCTCTACGCCGTCATCCGTGGTTTGCCCCACACTCTCAGGAACAATGCAGGCGTCAAATCGCCGAGTTTGCCCACGTAAGGCAATTTGATCCTTCGGGTTTGCATTGTCTATGGTGTACTTAATATCACCAGAAGAATTTTTTACAGTTATGCTTGCACTGGGCTGCTCAGCAATATTGCCCTCATTCTTCAGTCGGTATGCCATTACTCTTGGACGCTCACTAAAGAATAGTCCGGCGAAACTTCCACCAGTGCCGTTTGGATCCGGTACAAAAGTACCGAACTGCAAGAAACTTAGTTGCTCTGCAGCTTGACCTGGTACTTTTACAAACATCAAAGTGACCCCAGAAGCAGAAATATTTAGTCTATTTTCTTCAGTACTGTTCACTGCTGCGTACTCAATGGCGCTATAGTAGCTACCTGCGCCTATGTTGCCAGGTACATTTATGGTTATTGGTATCCGAACTGTTTCACCAGGTTTGACTGAAACTTGTTCAGGCAATTTAATAAATTCTTTTAGTGACCAACTGGTAGAATCTGTACCCTGTCTTAAAAGCTGAGGTGTACCACTTTCATCTTGAAAGGAGAAATCTATGACTTTTAAAGTCAACTGCAATGCAAGTTGTGTATCACGATTAGTGATGGTTAAGGTATCGCTTACAGATTTACCTGGTTCCAATCTGTAATCCTTGCGCGGAGTAATAGCTAGTGCATTAGATTGTGCAGAAATCTGTCCCAGCTGTGAGACAGCAAATGCAAACATGATTGTTAATACAGTGAACAATCTGAGATATTTCTTCATATTCTCCCTCTTTGTTTATGAACCATTAGCGTTAATGCCTAGTGTAACATCAAAACGCGGCAGTGCAAATATACGCAATTGTTGTGTTATAAACTCCAGAGGCTTGGTTGGCCGGAACATTTACTATGTAGGTGGCGGTAAATATATCAAATAATGTACCTGTTACAGCTGTGGCTACGACATCTCCGTCATTAAATTGATATACATCAGGTGTGTCATATCCCGTACTAGCGGTACTAATTCCAAGTCCATTCGGATCCTGGCCAGCTGCTGGTAATGTATTGGCCCGCAAATTTAGCCCGAACTGAGGTGTGCCAGTCGTAAATGCCGTTGGAGTATTTAGTTCAGGTATAATGCGTGTTCCAGATGTCATAGTGTTACCATTTATTGTTACTGCATAGCCTCCAGGTGCATTCGTTGCCACTCCAAACTGCGAAATACCATAATCACCATTAATTGCAGATAAATCTCCGTAGTCTATTTGATTTCCAATGACATTTTCACACCATAAATCAATTGATATACCTGCACAAAAAAACAAAATAGGCGGGACTTCGGTTGTAATTACAATTGGTCTGGTAGTCGTATTAACTACGCTAGAAGCATGATTAAAAACACCTGTACCATCACCTGACGGATAAGTCAGGATTCTAATAAAAAATTTCTGTGGCAATCCCGTGGGATTAGTAACTGTGCTGAAGTCATAGGTTGACTGTACCGTACTTGCAGCAGCTGGACCTCTAGTCAATAATATTTCATTTGCTGACTGACTATTAATACTAAAACCTGTTATACCTGATTGACTGGTCAAAATGGCGCTAGACATATCACCATTTGGAGAGACACATACATCATCTATTTCTCCGTTCGTACACATTAACAAGCGTACTGACCCTATCGTAGTGGCAGCAGGATACTGCCAGCTAAGTCTATAGTCAGTTATCGCCCCCGGGGTAACGTCACCTATAGTTAAACTCCGAGTACTAAGCTTAGGATAATCAGCCGCTTGTACTGAACGAATATAAGCCATACTTAAAGATAAGATAAAAATCAAAGCAATTAAAAACCGGCCTGCTTGTGAAACTATGTTCATTGCAGGCCGGTAATTCATCAGTCTATTTTAGCATTAGTACGTTGGTACTGCGAAGTAGACTACTGTTGTGGTATATGTACCTGCAGCGGTCGTTGGGGCGATGTTACCTATGTAACGTACCAGAGCCGTGTCGCAGGTGATGTATCCACCAAAAGCTGTGTCTGAAGCTGCCATTGTCTTAGGCGTAGCTGGCGTGGCAGCATCGTAAGCGAAGGTTGCTGTACCACCGTTGACAATTGTGCCAGTTCCACCGTCGTACTCTGTCCCAAGTTCTAATCGGCCAGCAGTGTTAAGAGGCCAGGTTGTATCAAAGTTTGCATAGTTACCTGCTCCACCTTGAGCGGCCGGATCTACGGCAAGTCCGAACTGTTCTGAACCGACTGCACTAGCAGTTGCCGTGCCACCGATGGCGTTAATGTTATCAGTACCCTTAACTAGCGTATTACCCGCATATTGCACTACTACACCATTACCTGCGTTTGTATGAAGTCTGAAGGCAGAGAATGCGTCGTATGCTTGGGAGATACTTAATGTTCCTTCTGTTACGTCACCAAGTGCGATTGCACCGGTACCTGTAACTGGTGTACAGCTAGAACCTTCAGCTGGAACGTTTGTAGTATTTACTTGGGCGGTTGTAGAGAAACCAAGAGTTTCTACAACCTTAGATGTGATCGCAATGCCAGTAGTTATAGAGAAGGCTACGGTTCCATTATCTACTGCTGTTGTAGCTGCGGCATCCGAATAAGTTGTCATCCTTACAAAATAGTTGCCCGTGCTTGTAGGGTTAGTCACATCATCGACTGCAAAGACGATTGTGCCACCCGTGCCTGCCGTAAAGGTGTTACCAGTAGCGTTGGTGTAGAGCAAAGTTGTATTAGTACTTGAACCTGCGTTAATCGCATAAAGGTTTGTAAATGTTACACCTTCATTCGTTTGCGTTAATACAGCTGGTGTTGTGTCTGCATCCATACCTGCAGGACCCGTACAAGCGTTGATAGCCGTTGTACAGTATTCAAACTTTAATGCCCTAATTGTTCCTGTTGTACCAGCATCAAACGTAAACGTATGAGTTGAGTCTGCACCATTCGTTTCACTGTTAGCTGCACCCGTAGAGTTACCTCCACCCAGTGAGCTTGATATTGTCATGCTACGCGTTGAAAGCTGCGCTGCATCTACTATTCCAAAGCCGAAAATGCTCAGATTTGCAACTAGCAACGCCGCCGTAAAGGCCAGCGTGGCCAGGAGCAAACTTGTGCGCTTCAGCGAAATTGCATAATTGCTCATGCATATTCTCCTTTGTATTAATTGTTTATTTTAGGTGTTACCTGACGGATACTGTACCAAAGCGCTTGTGACAATGCAAGTATATGTTGACAAGTTATCCACAATTTTAAAATGTGGCGATGACTTGGATGACCAAGGTCGTTACGTACTGGCCACCTGGTGTGCTAGTGGCGACATTGGCAATGATCGACATCGTATAGTTGGTTTGGCCAGTTGCTTGATTGCTCTGAGCGATGGTATCACCGTCGATATACTTGAATGTATCTGCCGTATTATAGCCAACAGAGGCTTGTCCATACGAAAATGAGCTATCTGGTATTTGCTGCGGATTAGTTCCAATACCAGGTGTAGTGTTAGAAACTAAATTAATACCAAACTGCTCTGTTCCAATAGCTGATGCACTCGGAGAGTTTAAGGCTGTTAGTGCATGAGTGCCCGGACCAGTGTAGTTTGTTGGCGTGTCACCGTATACTTTTACGATATATCCGCTACTTAAATAATTCTTAACACTAAAGTTAGCACTTTGGGCAGCTGTACCTGAAGTGTTTAAAACACCTAAGTCAATGTTGGTGTTAGTAACAGTTACCTCCAACTGTTCATCTGCTTCTGTAAAGTAACCAGTATCTGCCCGGTAGTTTGTGCTGTTCGCATTGCCAACCCCAAGTGACCCAGCTGATTGGTCAGCACAATAGGCTGTACCACAAGCATCAATTTCACCACCAGTACCAATAAGTACTTCGTTTATCTCATAATTAGTAGATTCGAATTGTGCCGACACGGCTGCAGGAGCTAACAGTGCAGCCAGAACCAAGACCAACCCGGCTCGTAAGACGCGAGACTTCATATGCTTCTATTCTGCCATGAAACAACAAATCCCTCAAGCTGCTTATGATTTGAGTCATGTTGTAGTATGATTAGACATAAGTAGATTATGGACGATAAAAATCAACCCAACTCGCCGGGGGCAGCTGATGCTGATGCAGTGGCTGATCAGAAATCAGATAAATCGCCCGAAGAACTGATGGGCCAAGTCTCGCAGGCTGACGGCTCTCTTGAAGGTGATACAAAAATTTCTGCCGTTGATGCCATGGCGGATGAGTCGAATCAGGATTTAAAGGCTGACGATGCGATCGCCAAGCCGACAGCCAAAGCCAGCGGCTTAAATCGTCTTAAAAGCCTTTTTAATGTCTACCTCTTATTATTCTTATTGATGATTGTGGCCGGTGGGGCTGTGTTTGGAGTTACTTATATTATGAATAAGCGCGAACTCGATACAAAATTAGAAGTATCCGAACTTACCGCAGCCACATTAGAAGAACTCAAAACTTCAGACGCCGTAGTAGGTGATCCAAGGCAAATACTAACCATAGAATCAAATGCCATTATTACTGGTAAGGTCGTTATGAAGGATACATTAGACATAGCTGGTGGTTTACGTGTCGGCGGGCCGATCAGTATTCCGAGCATCACGGCTGCCGGAACTGGTACATTCGGTGATTTAGCCACCAATGACATCCAAGCAGCTGGTGACTTGTCTGTCGGAGGCATTTTAGACGTAGCTGGCACAACTGCTATTGGCGAAAACCTATCGGTTGCGGGTGATATCAACGGCGGCGGACGCCTAGATATCGGCGGCCAAACCACGATTGGTGGCAATTTGAATGTAAACGGTACCATCTCCGCCAAAGGCCTTAACTTTGGAGATCTTGCTATTACCAGGCTCAATATATCAGGTGATAAACCCAGTATTTCTGCGGGCGGTGCAGCTGGTGGCGGTAGTACTGCCTCAGTAGCGGGTACCGATACGGCCGGTACAGCTACTATTAATACTGGTGGCGGTACTGGTACCGGGATTCTTGCAACTATTACTTTCACTGGCGCTTTTGATGGCAGTCCTTTCCCTGTTTTAACGCCAAATGGCCCAAGCTGTGCCACATTACGCTTTTATGTTACGAATATAAGTGCTACCCAGTTTTCGATAGCTACAGCCACGGCTCCAAGTGCCGGTGTCGCCTGCCGCTTGAATTATATTGTTATCAATTAAACTTAATTGAGACAACCATTCGCGGCCCCATCCCGACTTCGGCGGGTGGGGACCCTCCGGATAGGTTTTCTCATCCGCTTCGCTTCTCTTTCCAAAACAGCAGATACAAATGAAACATAGCCAGGCTCTGATTTCATTTGTGATAAATAATGCCACTGACAACGCCAGCGGCTTCTACTTTTGAACCAGGCTCTGTCTAATCCGATGAAAGTAGCTTCGGACAGACCTGGCAAACCGAGGATGTTTGAGCGAAGCGAGTTCCGCAGGTTCCCAAGTCTGGCGGGAGATTCTTTCAATCGTGATTGGACAGCCGCCTGTCAGTTTTTTGACTTCTTTTTTGCTGACTCAAAAAAGAAGCGACTTAGTTCTTGGTCTCAAGAACATTTAAGAGTTTTTACACATCTAAGAATACGACAATTTCGTCGGCTTTGACGTGCATAAGGCCTTGGTTGATCGGGATTGCCTGGTCACCTTTTGGTGCGACTATTTTGAGCTCACCTGGTTTAATCAGCGTCATAAAGTTATGGTGGCGTGGCAGGATATCAAACGGACCACTGTGGTTTTCGGCACTGATGCTATAAGCCATGTCATCAAAATAGCTCTTGAACGGTGAATATATTTTGACACGCATGATTGGCTTGCCCTTGTCGTCCGTAAGTTCAGCCGACTTTACTGTCGTCTTTTTTTTGCGCCCTATCATGCCGCCGCCGGAGCCGCCGTGCCATTCAAAATGGATTCGACGCCGTTTAACATGTCATCCCGCTTAATATATTCGCCTGGTACACCAAGCATCTTTTCGGTCACGAACATTTTTTGGGTAAAGTACTGAATCAGATCCTTTGCTTTGTGGAAATCAGACCGATCTTCTGGAGACAGTTCGTTTTCGCCGATAATGGCAATAATGCCTTTTAATGATTCGTACTTCTGCAGCAGACTTTGTACCTGGACACTTAAGTTATAATGCCGCTCGCCTACGACTTCCGGGGTCAATAAACTGGAACTTGATTTAGTCAGATCCACCGCCGGGCGGATGCCTTGCTCGGCAACTTTACGCGACAATACTAATGTACTATCTAGCTCGTGCTGAATCATTTGCACCGCTGGGTCGGATAAGTCGTCTGCGGGCACGTAGATGGTCTGCACGGCCGTAATAGAGCCGTTTTCATTAGAGCTCAGGCGGTCCTGAAGTGTCTTAATATCCGAAAAGATCGTAGCTTCATAACCACCCTCGGCCGGAATTTGCTCCATGATGGTAGATAGCTCATTCTTAGCTTGCACGTAGCGGTACATATTATCGGCAAAGAACAGCACGTCTTTTTTCATTTCATCACGAAAATACTCCAGGGCTGACACGGCAGAAATAGCAATCAGAGCACGCTGGACGGGGTTTTCATTCATCTGCCCAAAGAACATGCCTGTCGATTCAAGTAATTCCGAATCACGCAGTGTCTCATAAAGCTCATGGCCTTCACGTATACGCTCACCGACACCGGCAAAGAAGCTCAAAACACCACTGTTTTTGGCGACATTGTGAATAATTTCCGTCGTAAGTACCGTCTTACCGACACCGGCACCACCAATAACGCCAATCTTACGACCTTTGACAAACGGGGTAAAGAAATCCAATACTTTAATACCGGTTTCGAGGATTTCCGGTTTAGAGGCTTCAAACGTAGTGCTTTTATTTTCTACCCGGAAGATATCTTTACGTGGTGCATCGTCTGGAATTGGATCACCTCCATCAAGCGGATTACCCATAAAGTCCAGAACTCGGCCAATGATTTTGTCCCCTGTCGGGACTTCTATACCTTTACCTGTGCGAGACACTTCCATGCCTTTTTTGATGGATCGATCAGACATGATGTTCAAGCAGATTACCGTGCCATCTTCTTTGATACTATCGACAAGCAGTGGTGATTTTTTCTCAGTGGCATCGACAATAATGATTTCACCGATTTTCGGAAAATCTTCATCAAATTCAACATGGATCACCAGATCCAAAATAGCGTGTATATAACCCTTGCTTTCCAGTGGGTTCATGATGCAGCAGCCTTAATTTTGGCCTCGCGTGCGGCTTTGACCTTACGCATACCGATGACGATTTCTTTCAGGCGGGTGTCCTTGATTTGACGCTTGGAGCGGTTATACATCATCTGAAATTCAGCCAGTGACTCGTCGGCACGTTCATGGGCCGCGGTCATTGCCTTAAACCGGCTGGCGTACTGAGCAAGTTTGGACTCCATAATGACTTGGGCGATAATAATACTGGTCATAAAGCTCTCCAGCCTGGCGATCACTTCGTAAACCGAAGGCTCAAAAATATAAGTTTCTTCAGTTATAACATCACCGTTAACGATTTGTTCGACCGAGGCTTCGCCATGCTCTTGCAGTGCTTTGGAGATATTCATTTTTTTGACGTTCTGGACAGACAACGATTTATAGCTTTGATAATAAGCAATAACGTTTTCGTAGTCTTTGGTTTCTTTAATGATCGGTTCTACGTGAATATCGTCATCGGATTTTGGTAGTTTGAAGTACTTCTTAAAATCAATACCTTGTTGGGCCAGCTGCACCGCGCCATGATGTCCAATAATAATAATGTCGTGCTCGTTCTTGTTATAGCCTTCAAGAGCCAGACGTATCAAACGCTGGTCAATATCACCGCTAAATCCACCTTCGGCCGTGATAAGAATACGCAGCTCTTTCTTGAGTGCCTTCTTTTTCTTGGCACGCCCAAAACCGAAAGAGGTATCGACACGGATCTGACGATAAATATGCCACAATTCCCCGAAAAACATTTCCGATTGCTGCACCTTAC
>JALYQI010000003.1 GCA_030855955.1 bacterium
GCTTGAGAGTGTTTCGTCTTTGCCGTTTTTAGCTAAACGTCGAATGATTATTCTATCAAACCCGAGTGCAAATAAATCGTTTGTTGAAAGGATTGATCAATTATTGGAAGCGGTGGCTGATACGACAGATTTAATTATCATTGAACGCAAATTTGATAGGCGTCTGATCCTATACAAAACACTTAAGAAGTTTACCGACTTTCGGGAATTTAACGAGCTTGATGAGCGAAGTTTGGCTAATTGGTTGGTAAGAGAGGCTAAGATTCAGGGTGGTGAATTAAATATTTCTGATGCCAATTATCTCGTACAACTCGCCGGCTTAAACCAGCTCGGTCTGAGCCATGAGCTTGATAAACTGCTGAGTTTTGATCCACACATCACCAGGAAAGCGATTGAGCAATTAGTCGAACCGTTGCCACAGAGCAGCGTCTTTGATTTACTTGATGCCGCCTTTGCCGGTAACAAGCAAAAAACTCTGGCGCTCTATCAGGACCAGCGCAAACAACAAGTTGAGCCGCAGGCTATTATGGGCATGCTGGCGTGGCAAGTGCATGTGCTGGCGGTCGTGAAATTCAGTGAGAAAGATGGGCCGGAAGCTATCACAAAAGCCGCCAAATTAAATCCGTATGTTGTTAGAAAAACTATGAATGTCACTCGTAATCTTACCAGAGATCAGGTGAAAGAACTCGTAAGTAGGGCACTAGAGCTGGATGTGCGACTTAAAAGTGAAACTATAGACGCCGACGATGCGGTGCAGCACTTTTTACTAACCATTTTAAAGCCGCTCTAAATATAAGCGGCTATATTTAAGATTTAAAAATTATTTCTTTTTTACAGAAGTTTTCTTGGCTGGGGCTTTTTTGGTGGCGGGTTTCTTGGCTGCAGACTTCTTTGCGGGTGCTGATTTCTTTGGCGCGGTTTTCTTTGCGCTTGCGCTTTGTTTTACACCTGCTGACTTAGCGGCTTTAGCGAGCTGTCGTTTTTTGCGGGCGACTTTGTTCTTGTGGACCAAGCCTTTTTTGGCGGCTTTGTCTAAGTTACTCTCAGCTTTGGTTTTAGCGGAGGCCGAAGGCTTGCGTACAAAACTCTTAAGCGCACTGCGTAAAGAACGTTTAGTACGGGCATTACGGACAGTCGCTTTACGCGTTGTTTTTACACGCTTTTTGGCTGATTTGATGATAGGCATTCAGGTTTCCTTGTTTAGAGATTATTTTTTTGCTCGCTACAACTATAGCGCCTAACGCCCCTGTTTGTAAAGAGGTCGGGGATGATCGCTTAGTTACCCGATAAAAATTTTCTATTGAAACACATAAATATCGTGGACACCCCATTATGATTATGGTAAAGTGCTCTTTAGAAGTTAATACATAAAAATTCAAAATCAAAAATGGACCAAGAACAAGTAGAGGCTCAAGCTAGCCCTAAACAACAGGTTGCCGAAGGTATTCGGCAGGCTAATAATGTACTAGTTACAGTCCGCTCTAATCCAAGCGTCGATGAACTGGCAGCAACAATCGGCCTGACACTTATGCTAAATAAGCTCGGCAAGCATGCCATAGCGGTGTTTAGCGGCGTGGTACCATCGACGTTGGAATTTTTGAAGCCTGAGGAAACGATTGAAACCAACACTGATAGTTTGCGTGATTTTATTATTAGTTTAGATAAGAGCAAGGCTGACAAGCTGCGCTACAAAGTCGAAGAAAATGTCGTAAAGATCTTTATCACGCCTTATCGTACATCCATCTCTGAAAAAGACCTGGAATTTACGCAAGGCGAAATAAATATCGACATTATCATGGCGCTCGGGGTAACGCAGAGCGAAGACCTGGATCAAGCAATAACGGCGCATGGTAGGATTTTGCATGATGCGACCGTGGTAACAGTCACAGCTGGTGAGGCCCAATCTACTCTGGGTAATATCAACTGGCAAGAGCAGTCGGCTAGCGGTTTATGTGAAATGCTCGTAAGTATCAGTGAAGCATTGCAGGGTGGTTTAATCGATGCCCAGATTGCGACTGCATTCTTAACTGGCATTGTATCCGAAACCGAGCGCTTCTCTAATCCCAAAACTAGTCCTAAAGTTATGACCATGTCTGCGCAGCTTATGGCCGCTGGGGCCAATCAGCAACTGATTGCCAACGAGCTGCAAAAAACCGTTGGTGTGCCAATAGAAGAGAAAGTTACAGAAGAAAAGGCTACGGTTGCTGAGGTTACTGATGGTGCTTTAGAGATTAAACACGAAGCAGCGCCAGCCGAGGAGTTGCCAGCTGAGCAGCCTACAGAAACTGCTGAAGCCAATGAACCTGCTAAGGAAGAAGATGCACCAAAACCAGAAGCCAAAGACAGTGGCCATTCGATGCTGCCTAACCTTGGCAGTCAGGCTGAATCAGCTAGTATATCTGATAGTGCCCCCGCATCTACAGAACAAATTGCTATTGATGATGAGGGCAACTTTATAAAGTCCCAGCGGCCACGTGGCCCCAAACACAACAAGGTTATCAATCCTCCTGAAAGTGATGGAAATCAGTCTAAATCGAAGAAATCTTCTAAATCATCTCAAGCTGTGGTTGGCGCGCCTACAACGGCAGCATCAGTATCAAGCGAGGCCTCAATTATCCCAGAAGAAACACTGCAAGAACTTGAAGATTCGTTAAAACAGACTTCAGACGATGGAACAGGTACGGTAAATAACGCCCGAGACGCCGTGTCTGATGCCATTAGCCATGCCGGCTTTGATCCAAATCATCCAGATCCGCGAACCGATTTAAACGCCCAGCCGCTTGTACCAGAGTTCCAAGCTCCGTTGCCTAACGCTCAGGCATTGCCTCCTCCCGAACAGCCGGCTGCACCGCCAGCACTTGATACATCTTTGACATTGCCACCGATACCTTCGCAAAACCAATCTTTACCTCCCGCACCTCAAAACAGTAGTAATCCAAACCAGTCACCACCGCCGCTACCACCTCCATTTACACCATAGTAAGCTATACTGTCCCGATATGGACGGATTTGTGCTAATCGATAAACCCAAAGGTTGGACTTCGTTTGATGTTGTGGCAAAAATCCGTGGTCAATTAAAGGCTGAAACGGCTGTAAAGAAACCAAAGGTGGGACACACGGGTACATTGGATCCGCTGGCGACAGGTCTGCTAATAATTGTGGTCGGCAGTTATTGCAAACGAGCCCAGGAATTCAGCAAACTGGATAAAGTTTATGAAGCAGAAGTAACTTTGGGGCAAACTAGTACGACCGATGATAACGAAGGTAATAAGATTCAAAAAAGCGACAAACGACCAAGTAAGGATGAAGTGCAACAAATTTTGAACACATTTATTGGTGAACAGCAGCAATTGCCGCCTGCCTACAGCGCTATCAAAGTTGACGGCAAAAGAGCTTATAAATTAGCTCGAGAAGGCAAGGAAGTTAGAATGGAACCGCGTACTGTAGCTATTTATTCCATAGAAAAGATAATTTATGATTATCCAAAAATCCGCTTTAACGTTCATGTTAGCAGCGGTACATATATCCGTAGCTTGGCCCGCGACATTGGCGAGCAATTAGGTACTGGTGCATATCTAAGCGGATTGAGCCGCACTAGTGTAGGAAATTATAAGATTGAAGACTCGGTAAGTGTTGGTTCGTTTAAGGGAAGCGATATTAAATCCTCCGCAAGTGTGTAATATTAATTATATGTCCGAAGAATATCCAGGGGAAGATGCCAAAATAATTCCTTTTCCCGAACAACCCAGTCCTGAAGATGAAGATGCTATAGCAATACAGGAATGGCAAGACTGGCTCGATGGTCTCTCTATTGAAGACAGGCTAGATGTTTTGTATGAATTGGATCAATCAGCCAACAGACATCCTTCAAATGACCCCGAATAACCCCTTGCGTAAAGAGGTGGTATCTGATAGAATGATAGCCACATGATCAGTAGTGAGAACAAACAGAAGGTGATCGCAGACATGCAGACCGATAAAAACGACACTGGCTCGCCAGTTGTCCAAGTTGGTATTTTGACAGCCCGTATTACCGAGTTAACTGGGCACCTCAAGATTCATAAAAAAGATCACGCCGCACGCCGTGGCTTACTGCAGATGGTCGGCCAACGTAAGAAGTTACTTAAGTATGTAGCTGATAAAGATGCCAAACTCTATCTTGACACTGTCAAGAAACTTGGCCTACGTAAATAGCTTTATACAGTTTTAGCAGGCGGGAATTATCGCGCTAGCCATGAAATGCGTAAAGAGCAATTAATTAAGGTTTTGGTGGTGGAGAACAGCTATATAGCCACGTATAAGCATTTCCGGGCGTATATCTGAACCCTCCTACCAAATCCTAGAGAAGGAGTACTAAATTATGAGTACTATAAATCCAATAAATAAAAAAATTATTACCGTTGAAACCGAATTTTGCGGCAAGAAATTGTCGCTTGAGGTTAACCGGGTAGGTTTCCGGACCAGTGCCAGCGTGTTAGCCCGCTACGGTGACACCGTTGTACTTGGTACAGCCATGGTTAGCAAGCAACGAGTAAAAGGCATGGACTATTTCCCATTATCCATCGATTACGAAGAAAAAATGTATGCGGCTGGAAAGATCAGCGGCAGCCGTTTTATTAAGAGAGAAGGCCGCCCGAGCGATGATGCTATTTTAATAGGTCGGCTAATTGACCGTCCGATTCGACCCTTGTGGCCCAAAGGATATCGCAACGAAGCCCAAGGTGTAGCCTCGGTGTTGAGTATGGATCCTGATTTCCGTCCCGATATGATTGCGATGATTGCTATGTCGGCCGCTTTTATGCTGAGTGGTGCACCATTTGAAGGTCCGGTGGCCGGTATCCGGGTGGGTATGAAAGATGACGGCAGCTTTGAAGCCTTTATGTCGCTTGATGAGCTCGATACGGGCAAATTAGATCTTGTTGTAGCCGGAACCGAACACGGCATCATGATGGTAGAAGCCGGTGCCAGCGAAGTTTCCGAAGAAGAAGTAGCCGAGGCTATGGATTTTGCCTTTAAAGCGTTCCAACCGGCCATAAAGCTGCAGCAGGAACTCGTCAAAAAAGTCGGCGTCACACCGATGGAGTACGAACTTATTAAACCGGATGCAGATATCCAACAACGGGTTGATACCTGGGCCGCCGGTAAGATGGGTACTAACCTACGTAAGGATTATCCCGAACGTCATCAGCTGGTAGAAACCCTGAGGGATGCCATGCATACGCACTTTGCCGAAGAAATTGGCGAGGAAGCCTATACAGAAAATAAGGATGAATTTGACGAAGCCTTTACTATGGCCCTGCATAAAGATGTACGCGATGGCATTGTCAAAGAATCAGTCCGCCCCGACGGCCGTAAGTTATCAGATATCCGTATGCTGAGCTCGGAAATCGGCCTATTGCCACGAGCACATGGTTCCAGCATTTTCACCCGCGGTATGACCCAGGCGCTGAACATCGTTACCCTTGCACCCCTAAGTTATGCCCAGATGGTAGACACCATGGAAAAAGAAGGCGAACGCCGTTATTTACACCACTATAACGCCCCTGGCTACACTGTCGGTGAAGTGCGCCGCTTAGGTAGTCCCGGTCGCCGCGAAATCGGTCACGGTTATTTAGCCGAGCGAGCCTTAACAGCAGTACTACCGGACGAAGCCGAGTTTCCGTATACAATCCGTTCTGTTACTGAAATCATGAGTCAAAACGGCTCCACCAGCATGGCCGCGACGTGCTCTAGCTGTTTGGCATTAATGGACGCCGGGGTACCGCTGAAGCGGCCGGTTTCCGGTATTGCCATGGGCCTGATGATGGACGGTGATGAATCGTATATTTTGAGCGACATAGCCGACGCTGAAGATTTTGCGGGCGATATGGACTTTAAAGTAACTGGTACGACAGAAGGCATTACGGCTCTACAAATGGACATGAAAGTTCATGGCTTGGCGGTGAGCATCCTCAAGGAAGCCCTGGTAAAAGGTAAGGAAGGCCGGGCTCACATCCTCAAGCACATGCTTGAAACTATCAAAGAACCAAAGAGCGAAATGAGCCCGTACGCACCTCGTGTCGAATCGATTAAGATTAATCCCGATAAAATACGCGAAGTTATCGGTAAGGGCGGGGAAGTCATACAGAAGATTACCGCCGAAACCGGTACCGAAATCGATATCAAAGATGATGGAACGGTGATGATCGCCAGCCCAGACAAAGCCAAAATTGATGCCGCCATCAAGTGGATAAAGGGCATTACTGATGATCCAGAAATCGGTGCTATCTACGAGAATGTGCCAGTTGTAAGTGTTTTAGATTTTGGCGCCTTTGTACAAATTATGCCGGGCAAAGACGGTCTGGTGCACATCAGCGAACTGAGTGAAGACCGGGTAGAAAAAGTCACCGATGTAGTTAAAGAAGGCGACAAAGTGACAGTCAAATTAGTCGCCATCGACGATCGCGGCCGCTTGAATCTCAGCATGAAACAAGCCGCCCGAGAAGCCAAGAAATAAATTATGACAGAGAAACTTCGTTCCAGGCGTCAGATACTAACGCAAACTGCCAACCACTTTTTGTCAGATGTTGTATCTATTCTTACCTTCAGTCAAATTAGCTTAAACGAAAAAGCAGATAGGAAAACAGGCAATAGTAGCCCGGGTGATGCACATGGAAGAAAAGCAAGCTAAGCTCGACCAGATTAGGGCAGAGATTATCAAAAATAATGTCTGCCCAGATTTGGCCAAGCAGGCCAAGCAGCTCGTGTTCGGCGACGGTAATGTGGATGCAGACATTGTCTTCATCGGCGAAGCGCCAGGTAAGAACGAAGACGAGCAAGGGATCCCGTTTATAGGTGCCGCCGGCAAATTCTTAAATGAAATGCTGGCACTGATACAACTTGAACGGGAGGACATTTACATAACAAACATCGTCAAGTACCGGCCGCCGAATAACCGCGATCCGCTACCGGAGGAAAAAGCAGCTTTTTTGCCATATCTTTCTGAGCAACTCAAAGTAATCGGTCCAAAACTAGTCATACCTTTAGGCAGGCACAGTATGGAAGTGCTTTTGCCAGCAGGGCTCAAGATTAGTGCGGTACATGGCGAGCCAAAGCGTTATAATGGGCAGGTATATTTACCTCTCTTTCATCCCGCTGCGGCTTTGTACAACGGTGGCATGCGCCAAACATTAATAGATGACTTTGCGCGCATCCCCAACATATTACAGAAAATCACATATTAATTAACGAATATAAAAGGAAAAAATATGGATAATAAACCAAACAATAACAAACCGAGACCAAGCGGCCAAAACCGCCGTCCTAACACAGGACAGAATCGGAATAATAACCAGAACCAACAAAGTGGTAATGGCCTGAAAAAATCATCCCGAGGGGCGGCCATCCGCGCCCAAAAGCGGGTCAACGAGGATGCGACTCGACTGATCAATTCAGTGCTGTCGACAAATTCACCAAATGAAAATAATGATCGGCCTCGAGCTAATAGAATAGACGACACGCCGCGTTTGCGGGTGATCGGCCTTGGCGGTATGGACGGCGCAGGTTCCAAGAATACCATGCTGGTTGAATACCAAAACGATGCGGTCATTATCGATGCCGGTAATGACCTAAGTGTTGATTTGCCTGGTATCAACTATGCAATTGCCGATGTATCGTACTTGGATCAAATCAAGCACAAACTGCGGGCTTATATCATTACGCACGGTCACTTGGACCACATCGGTGGCTTGCCGCATATCGTGCCAAAATATCCGGCACCGATTTATGGTAGTAAATTTACCATTGGACGTGTGCAGGAAATCTTTGAAAACTTCGGCTTGCCGCTGCCGGAAGGCTTTGAACTTAACACTGTGACTATGAATGAAGATACGCACGAAAAGCTGAAGATAGGCGAATTTTTTGTCGAGTTGGTACGCGTGACGCACTCGATTCCAGGCAGTACCGTCGTTATCCTCGATACGCCTGTCGGCCGTATCGTCAACACCGGTGACTTCCGCCTTGACCCAAACCCGCTCGACCATGAGCGTACCGACACTGAACGGCTTATAGAATTAGGTAACGATGGCGTGTTGGCTTTGTTTTCTGAAAGCACCAGCACTGAACGTGCCGGCCGTACCCCATCGGAATCCGATATTGAACAAAGTTTCGTGGATATTATGGATCGCGCCCCTGGCCGCATTTTTGTTGGGCTTTTTAGTACCAACATGAACAGGGTGCAGATGATCATCAATGCCGCCATCCACCACAACCGGAA
>JALYQI010000011.1 GCA_030855955.1 bacterium
CACCCAACGCCGGTCAGGACTTTGGGTTGTTAGCAAGGGTAGGGTTTCATAATTTTTTACTGCTGTTCCCTCAAGCGTATCAGGAATCAAGAACGGATAAATCAAACGCTGGAGCTGGCCACCCTCCAGATTAAAGGTTCGTTCCCACGTTCGATAGCCTTCAGCCTCTAAACGAACAGTATAAACTCCTTCCGGTAAAACCATCCTTGTACCTGTCCGACTATTCTGATGTATACCATTCAAAAATACACTCGCACCACTTGGTTGAGACTCTACAAATACGATGCCATTTTGGATAACCGTACCAGTTTTGCGGTCGATATCATATCCATAAGCTAGATATAGTATTACCATAGTGCCCAGCGCCACCACGATGGACATCAAGACATAGCCGATAAAAAGCCGTCGGCGATGAGCTCGTTTGCGTTTAGGGTCTAAAAAATCCATAAGCTATGTGTGTTCTGGGGTTTCTCTTATGTAGTTATACCATATCAACTCTTAAAAACTGCTTATAAATTATAAGGATGTGACTTGCTTTCGGTATGGACAACAAAGTAAGATAGATTACAGCATTTAGTCAAAAAAATGCTTCACTGCTTAGATCAAAAGGGTAACAACTAAAAAAGCACCAAACGTGGGCAAACATTTAAACACTATAGAAATAAATGGTAAACGGTATAACGCTGCTACCGGTAAATTAATCGCAGGTCACCAACCTGGGGCTGTTTCTGCACCTCAACTTAAAGCTACCTCAGGTCCCCAAGCGATTGATGGAGTTGTATCTCGTTCCAACCAAGTTAAAAATCCACATCGTGCTCTAGAGCGCAGCAAAACATTGATGCGACACGCAGTAAAAAAACCTCATAATTCTATCAGTGGGGCAGCATTGAAAGCAGTATCAACAATCCCTAGCCAAGACTTTTCTATGGCAAAACCTATTTTAAAGCGACCTAGTACACTGGCACACCCAACCGATGCCGCCCGCGAGGTTCGTGCATCAAAAGTCAAACAAAGCCGTCTTGTCAGTAAATTTAATGATAGTGGTCACCAATCCCGATCAGACCAGATACATCCCATGCCCGTCCGGCCAGCGCCCGCTCATGCTGAGCATAAGGAAGAATTGAGTCATCATGCTGGGTCACATTCAGTCATTGAAAAAGGTTTGAAATCTGCCCAAAGCCACCAACAAAAATATAAAGCACCTGCTAAAAAAACCCGTACTAAAACTGCCAAGCGGGCACGACTGGCCAGCATGGGAGCCAGTAGTTTGGCCGTATTATTACTCGTCGGGTTTTTTGCTTACCAAAATATTCCAAACTTTGCTATGCGTTATGCAACCACGCGTGCAGGGGTAAACGCTAGTTTGCCTGGATACAAACCGGCTGGTTTCGCATTGAACAGTCACATTCGTTACAACCCTGGTCAAATTACCGTGGAATTCAAATCAAACACTGACGATCGGGCGTTTACTATTACCCAGCGCGAATCCGCCTGGAATAGTGACACACTCCGCCAAAATTATGTCGCTAGTGCCAGTGATCAAGTCCATACTTACGAAGATAAGGGTCAAACCATTTATTTATATGGGGGCAGCAATGCCACGTGGGTAAATGGTGGATTATGGTTCGACATCAAAGGTGATTCGCAACTCAACTCAGATCAGCTCATCCGCATCGCTACTTCGATGTAAAAGTAATTACTTGTAAATTAAACAGGTAGTCGAGATTTTGCCCGCCGCTCACCCATAATCTGAATGATCGTCCAAAGATCCGGTGTGCGGTTTTTGCCAGTAATAAGCACCCGGATTATGCGGGCAAAGTCCGCAATGTTACCATTAAACTGCTCTGGGTTTTGTTTGAAGGCTTTATTATCTGCCGTGAAACCAACTGTTTCCGCGGCGGCTTTAAGTTTGTCAAACCAGTCCTCGCGGTTATCGTTAGGATCAAAAATGTTTAAAAAAACCGAAGCTACTTCAGAAATTGTTGTGTCGTCAAAATCACTCAAAAATTCTTTGCGACCTTGTGCTTGAAACCTCTTGACAAAAATATTGTCAAAGAAATAACCATATTCGCTCGGAATGTCACTCCATTTGGCCACGTCTTTGCGATTTTTTTCGCCGTCGCGTTCAATGATTAAAACCTCGCTGGTGTAACCGCGGTCAGCTGACATAGCTTCGTATAATTCGCTGTCGTGCATTTTAGTCCATTCTAATACTTCACCCCAGTAGGTTTCCTGAGGCAATCCCGATATATGATTCTTACTTACGTCATCGAGCTTTTTAACGTCTAATAAAGCACCGCGAGCTTTCGACCATTTTTCAAATGTAAAAGGAAAGGCCCAGAGCGGTGCACCAGGATTCTGCAACCGCCAGTCTTCGAAGTTAGAATTTGCCAGCCCAACTAGATACTCTAAGATTGCCTCCTGTGGGTACCCAGCATCTATAAAATATTTAATATCTGCCTCAGGATCTTTGCGTTTACTGAGTTTACGCTTGGAACTGCCGTCCATAATGTTGATCGGTGCAAAGTGGGCATAGCGTAGGATCGGAATTCCGAGTGCTTTGGCGAATTCAATATGCAAAGGCGTACTCGGCAGCCATTCGTCACCCCGCAGTACTATGTTGATTCGCATTAAGAAATCATCCACCAAATGAGCCAAGTGATAAGTAGGCAATCGATTAATATCGGATTTTATGAGTGGCACATCCAAGTCATTTTGGGCCAGCTCCAAATTACCTTTCAGGACATCTTTAATTTGTATTTTTTGCACATGGCTGCCTTGGCTTCGGAACCTAAGCACGAATGGCCTCTCAGCATTCAGAGCTTGCTGAATGGCATCTTCCTGCTGCTCGCGCCAGATAGCCCATTTGCCGTAGTAACCCGGCCGAACTTTTTCGGCCTGCTGCTGCTTATAATTGGCTTCAAGTTCTGCTGGGGTCGCAAAGCAAGGATAAGCTCGGCCTTTTTCAAGCAAATCGATGGCAAAGCCTAAGTAGGTTTTGGCCCGCTGACTTTGGATATACGGTGCATATTCACCATAACTACTACCGTCGGCATTAACCCCTTCGTCTGGTGTGAGGGTAAAATGCTCAAGAGCATCGGCAATAATTTTGACGCCATTCTCGACTTCACGACTCTTATCGGTATCCTCAACCCGCAAGATACTGACGCCCTTTGATTGCGTGGCAACCAGCTTGTTAATCAGTGCCATATATATTGTTCCGATATGTACAAACCCAGTCGGAGAAGGCGCCAAGCGTGTAACGACAGCCCTCTCTGGCAAATTACGCGGTTCATAGCAAGCTTCTGCCTCGGCGCGAGGCGTATAACCATCTGGCGCTAACAAAATTTTCAGTCGTTTTAATAAGTCTTCTGAGTACTGCATACCACGATTGTAGCAAAAGATATGGATCAAGTGTCATATCTACGTTCTCTACATTTTCTTCGCATGTGATAAAATAATCCAATATTATGGATGAGTTTTTACGCCCGCCAAAGCGGTCGCCATTAGATGCTGATGAGACTCCGTCTCGTGCAGATAATACATCACTGAGCGGTCCGTCAAACCCAAATGTCGCACCCCTACCAATTAACCAATCAGGAGACAAAACATTGTTATCAAAATTTAAATTTCGCTTACCTAATTTTCGTAAACCTCGTAATAAAAAAGAATGGATAATCGCTATCGCAGCGGCTGTTTTATTGCTGGGAGGTATAAGTTTTGCGGTTTATTGGTTTGTACTACGCGACAACGCCCCTTTAGCCTTAGAGCAACCAGCGCCTGCTACTGAACCAGAGCCGACGACCGTGGCCTCCAAACTAAGCGGATTACAGGTAGAAAAAGAGGTTAATGAACGTCCTATATTCTCTGTGCAGATCGAAAATAGCTCCGAGGCTCGGCCGCAATCCGGGCTTATTGATGCAGACCTCGTTTTTGAAGCTGTGGCAGAGGGAGGTATAACCCGTTTTAATGCTTTATTCCATGACAAGCATCCAAAAAACATCGGACCAATCCGAAGCTTACGGCCATATTATATAGATTGGTTTTGGCCTTTTGACGCCGCTATAGTGCATGCTGGCGGCTCTGGTGAAGCTTTGAGCGATGTTAAGAGACTAAAGCTTAAAGACATCGAGCACGGGGTTAATGGTGACGCCTTCAGACGTGTCAGTAGCCGTTATTCACCTCATAATCTATATTCCACATCTTCGGACCTGCTAAAAGTTATGAGCAGGCGGGGATATAAAGAATCTAAGTTTATGAGCTTAAACCGCAAAGAACCAGCTCCTTCAGAGACCCTAACCGCCACAACGATTAATTTGAAGATTTCGAGTGCACTATATAATGTTAGTTATTCTTACGATAAAAAATCTAATCGTTACGTGCGCTCGCAGGGCGGGGCAAAACACATTGATGCGGAAAGTAAAAAACAAATCTCAGCAAGTACTATTATCGTGCCAGTCTTATCTAAAAGTATCCACCCAAATGGCATACACACCAGGTATAGCACTACTGGTTCGGGCAAAGTTTATATTTTCCAGGACGGAGTCGTCACAATTGGTACTTGGAAAAAAGCTTCCCGTCAAGAACAGTGGAAATTTGTAGATGCCAGCGACAAAGACATCCATTTAAATACCGGAACAACTTGGGTCACTATGGTCGATTCGGGCTCGGCCGCAACTTATACGGCGCCTGCCCCGGCAACAACAAACTAGACACTGTACCCCTGTTATGGTAGGATTGTTGGGCCAATAAAGGCCGCCATGTAGGGTCCCGTCGTCTAGTGGTCCAGGATATCTGGTTCTCATCCAGAAGACCGCGGGTTCGAATCCCGCCGGGATCACCAAAAACACCTCATTATTATAATGGGGTGTTTTTAAAACAGATCGCTTATTGTCAAACAGAGGAAAAATAGGGATAATCATAAGCAATATGAACCCTACCTATACGGTAATCGGTGGCGCAAGCCTTGTGGTTATCACCATCGTGGTGGCTTTTTTATGGCGTGGACGTCACAAAACTTATCACTCACAGGCTAAGATAGGCAACGCGCATGTACTTGCTGATAGCCTCAGTAATGAAAAAATGAAGTCCGATATTATTCTCAATTCCATTGTTGACGGCGTGGTATTGATTGACAGTAATGAAACAATTCAGCTATATAATCCCGCCGCAGGTACTATAACCGGCTGGAAACCTGATGAAGCACTGGGGATAGATTATAAATCTGTATTATCGCTAGTGACAGATCGAAACGAAGCCTATAGCGAAATTCAGAACCCTTTTGCCAAGGCCATGAAAGAGAAGATAACAGTCCGCGATCGCCAGGCTAACCTACTTACTCGTTCAAACAAAACCGTTTCACTGGACATAACCGTATCTCCTTTACTAGGTGATGCCGGTAATTTACGTGGAGTTGTCGGAATTTTTCGTGATGTTAGTGAACAGCGTCAAGAGGAAGCTCAGCGGGCTGATTTTATCAGTACTGCCAGCCACGAAATGAGGACACCTGTCGCGGCTATCGAAGGCTACTTGTCACTAGCACTAAATGAACGTGTAGCCGTTATCGACGATAAAGCCCGGACTTTTATTCAAAAGGCACATGAAAGTACCGAACATTTGGGCAAGCTTTTTCAAGATTTACTAACAAGTTCAAAGGCAGAGGACGGTCGATTGGTTAACCATCCAGCTGTGGTCGAGATGAGTGATTTCCTCGCTTATCTAGCCGACGATTTCCGTTTTAGCGCCCAAGTACATAGTTTGAATTTGGAATTTATTCTCGGAGCTCCCGATAGTGTTATCGCGGCCAGTAGCAGTAATGTCATTAAGCCGTTCTATTATGTCTATGTCGACCAAGATCGTATGAGGGAAGTTATAACTAATTTATTCGACAATGCCATCAAATATACTGAACATGGCAAAATCACGATTGGGCTTACTGGTGATGAAAATGTCGTCCAGATCAGGATCGCGGACACTGGTTCGGGTATTGCAGCGGAGGATGTATCGCATTTGTTTCAAAAATTTTATAGGGTCGACAACTCAATAACCCGGCCAATCGGCGGCACTGGTTTAGGACTCTTTATTAGCCGCAAAATTATTGAACTTTACCATGGCCGTATTTGGGTTGAGAGTGAACTCGGAAAAGGCAGCACATTTTATATAAATTTACCCCGGCTTTCGAATGACAAAGTCGAGCAGTTAAAAGTTGAGGCCGAATCTAAAGGCGTAACTATACAGCCCTCAGAATCGAGCCTCTAACCACAAGAAAATCGTGCTACAATACCAACCATAAGCACCAAAGAAGGAATTTGATTACCATGGCAAAGATCATGCTCGTCGAGGACGACAACAACTTACGCGAAATTTACGAAGCAAGATTGTTGGCCGAAGGCTATGAAATCGTATCGGCACATGATGGCGAAGAAGCCCTAGCAATTGCTATCAAAGAAAAACCTGACCTGATAATATCTGACATCATGATGCCAAAGATTAGCGGCTTTGACATGCTGGACATTTTACGAGGTACTCCAGAAACTAAGAACACCAAAGTTATTATGATGACCGCATTATCCCAGGCAGAAGATCAAGCTCGGGCTGGAACGCTAGGAGCTGATAAATATCTTGTGAAGTCCCAGGTCACCTTAGAAGATGTAGCCCGCGTCGCCCGGGAAGTTTTGGAGTCAGCTAAGAAGCAACCTGCTGCTGAGCCATCGTCACAACCAGATAACCCTATGGCAAACATATACCCCAACCCTGGAACCTTATCTTCAGAGAATGCTACATCGGGCGCTGGTGCGTTAATCGTAGATCCACAAGCCCCAAATACCGCACCCGATGAAATCGAATCACAGGAATTATCTGACGAGCTTGCTGCAGCAGCGAAAAGACTCAAAGCACTTAATGCTACAAGTGATGATGCAATTGCAGATTTACCAACTGACGACTCGACCCAAACTGGTGCCGACGAACCTGCCACTACTACTGAACAACCCAACGACGTTACCACTTCAAATACACCAGACGAAGTAGAACAGCAAGATGAAAACAAGGTAGAGCTTGAACCTTCAACTCATGAACCCCATACGGAAGAAGTCGCGTCCGAGGCAACAGAACCAGCTCCTGAAGATGAGCCGGTGTTAGCCGAGGCAGAGTCCAACGAAGAACCGCCAGAGACAATGCAGGAACAGTCATCAGCACCCGAAGAAGCATCAGCAGAGCTAGAGGCTGAATTACCAACTGAATATCCTGAGTCACTGCCTGATGAAGAACTTTCGACAGACGCCAATGAAGACACTAAGCAATCAGAACCATCAGTTATAGAAGTGGAGAACTTGCACGTAGAATCAGAAAGCTCAGAAGATACTGACAGTATTTCTGCAGCTCAACCGGAAGTTAATAAAGAAGTAGTAGAAAAACTCGACCAAGCCCAAACTACTGAGAGCGAAGGGCACACCGTAGAAAAACAAATCGACGATTTTATAAAATCTACCCAACAGATTCATGTCGATGAGGACGGTAATATTTCACCAATTGATCAACCGGCTGAAGCGCAGGAAGAGCCCGTACGAGCTGATTTGGTATTACCTGGTGAAGAGCAACTCGCTACAACTCATGTGTCTGAAAACGAAGTAAATGAGCAAGAACCAACTGCTTATGTTAAGGCAACACATGCATACCCTGAGCTCGAATCTTCGTTAGAACAACAAGTTGAAGATAAAGCTCCTGTTGAGAGCCCACACAGTGAAGAAACTAGTGATAAACCAGACTTAAGCGAAACTAATCTGTCATCCGGGTCAGCAGCATTTAGCTCTGAAGAAATAAGCCCTGTAGAATCTATTGAAGCCACCCAAGAACCTGCTACTGCTATAAATGATAATCAAGAAAATAAGCCCGAAACGTCGAACGTCGAAGTAGTTACTCCTACGGTAGTAGTGTCAGCTCCCCCCCATGAAGCAACAGCACCTGTCACAAATGAACCTAGTCCACAAGATGAAAGCACCGATACCGGTTCCACCCAAGAAGAGCCAGCAGGCCAGTCAAGCGACATGCAGTCACCCAGTAAAAAGAAGAAGGTCATCCACCCGATTAATGATCCTTTTGCCCGGCCTGATTTGAACGCCTTATTGGCTAAAGAAGAAGAAAAGGCCCGAGTCTCACAAATTATCGGTAATGCTGGTATGATCAGCCCACCGGGAGCTCCACCAATGCCTGGCCAGGAAACCCGGCCTGACCAATCCAGTACATCTGTTTAAACGGTTATGCGCCTCAATCAATTCTTAGCCCGCCACACCGACCTCAGCCGGCGTTCAGCAGATGTGGCTATTTCAGAAGGCCGGGTCGAGATTGACGACATCTTGGCTCGCCTCGGTGATACTGTGATAGACAGCGATAGTGTTACATTAGATGGACACAAAATTATCGATAGAGTAAAAACCCAAACGATCATGCTCCACAAGCCTGTTGGCTACGTTTGTTCACGGGCAGGCCAGGGTAATAAAACAATTTATGACTTATTGCCAGCCGAACTAAAACATTTAAATCCCGTTGGGAGACTAGATAAAGACTCTTCGGGGCTCATACTGCTTACTAACGACGGCGAACTAGCAAATCAGTTGACACATCCACGTAACAAAAAAGCCAAGCGATATGAGGTAAATCTTGATAAACCTTTGCCGCCGTTACATCAGCAGATAATTAGTAACACCGGTATAGAGCTTGAGGATGGTGTCAGCCAATTAAAATTGAGGCCACTTAATAAGTCGAGGGTGCAGTGGGAAGTCATTATGCACGAAGGCCGCAATCGCCAAATCCGCCGTACCTTCGACACCCTGGGATACAAAGTCACTAATCTCCACCGTACTAACTTTGGCGAATACAGATTGCAAAAATTAGCATACGGTGAGTACATTACACAATAATAATTATCAATTTACAATTATGCTCACCTCTGTTAAAATAAAAAGAGATGACAAAGAACAAAGTTCCAATTGTGGCCATTGTAGGCCGGGCGAACGTAGGCAAATCCAGCCTGTTTAATTTCGTATTGGGTGCCCGCGAGGTAATTGTGGCCGATGAACCCGGTACTACCCGCGATAGCATCTACGGCAAGGCAAGTTACGAAGACAAGGATTTTTGGCTGGTAGACACTGCTGGACTTAAAGCCGCCGAAGATGATTTTGAATTTACCATTCAGGAACAAATCGCCCAGGCCGCCGATTCGGCCGACATAATTATCGTAATGATAGAGGCACCGACTGTAATTATCGAAGAAGACCGCAGAGTCACTAAAATGGCTCTCAAAACACGCAAACCGGTCGTACTAGCTGTCAATAAGTCAGACCAAGTTAAAAATGCCGACCTTAACGATTACCGAAGACTAGGTATCAAAGATATTTTTCTCACTTCGGTTACACAGGGCAGGGGGATCGAAGAATTATTCGAGTTTGTTGCGGGATCACTTCCCAAAGCCAGTATTTTGGTAGCAGACGACCGCATTCATCTAGCAATCTTAGGAAGGCCGAATGTTGGCAAATCCAATTTATTTAACGCGCTTGCTAAAAAACAGCAGGCCCTTGTTGCTGACAGGGCAGGGACCACTCGTGATATCAACCGCACAGTTATCAAATACATGGGCAAAGAGATTGAACTCATGGACACGGCGGGAATACGCCGTAGCGGTCGCATTGAGCGAGGTGTCGAAAAATTCAGCGTTATCCGTTCTTTGAACGCTATAGAACAGGCCGACATTTGTTTGTTGCTGATAGACGCCAACGAGCCGAGTGTGGCACTGGATCAAAAGATTGCCGGTATGATCAGCGAAGCTCATAGGGGTTTAGTGTTGATCCTTAGCAAGTGGGATTCTCTGGAAGACAAAGACGCCTACACCCATGACAAGCTTATGCCTACCATCAAGCATGATTTTGTGTTTATACCATGGGCGCCCCTGATTGTAACTAGTAGCGTCACTGGCCATAATGTCAGTAAAATTTTTGATCTTAGCCTGGATATTACCGAAACTCGCGCCAAAAGGATTAAAACAACCGATCTAAATAAATGGCTAGAAAAAACCACCGACCGCCACCCACCAGCCGGTCTCAAGAACCGCCAGCCTAAGCTACGCTATGTCGTACAAGAAGAAGGCATGCCATATCCAAGCTTCAAAGTATTTGGTTCACAGCTGAAGTACTTACATTGGTCATACAGGCGCCATTTAGAACGTACCTTCCGCGAAACCTTTGACTTTGCCGGTACACCTATTAAGTTCTGGTGGATCGACCAGCACAAACCTCGCGTCCACGGTACCAAAAGACAAGCCTAGCATGCTACCATAAGAACTATGCATGCCAAGGTTCATCCTGGTACAAACATACCAAAAAAAGCTTATCGCGAGATAGTCGACGACATAGAGCATGATCCGCTGATCAAGCACTCCACACTTTCGGTCGCGTGTATGATGGCCGCTTCTTGTGTCTTGCTGGGGGCTTTATTGTGGTTTGCCAAAACTAACCCTGGAAACCTCGTTAAAACCAATGCTACGATTACTAATATCAGCAGCGGCCGTACCGACGCGGTTGGTACCGTTACGACATTTATCACTTACGAGTTCAAAACCCGTGAAGATCGCACCGTCAGCGTGAGGAATGTCACCAACGACGGTTTAACTTATAGTGAAGGCCAGAATATCACTATCGGTTATCACCCGGCAAACGCCAACTTTGCCCGTAATCTGTACGATAACCGACCGCCAAGCGCCGCTAAAGTGCTTTGGATAGTGCCTTTCATATTCATGATCTGGTTTATATTCGTTGCCTTATTTCGCCATCATGCCCGCCAATTAGAAATTTGGAAGGCTGCCGAGGCAGCTGACACTGACGATTAAGGTATACTGATAGGCAAGATGGGATTATTCTACCGGCGCGAGCTACCGCAAACCGAGTTGCCATACACCGTAAGTTTTGGCCAACAACAGACCAAGTTAATTGTTGGCCTTGGGAATATCGGTAAAAAATATGATATGACGAGGCACAATATTGGCTTTGCATGTGTAGATGCTTTGGTGGCCTCAGAAAACGGCGAGTGGCATGGTAACAAGAGCTTAAAAAGCTTTATTAGCGACCTACGCATCGGCCAGAGCCGGGTAATAGTATGTAAGCCGCAAACGTTCATGAATCTCAGCGGTGATGCCGTACAGGCCGTGCAAAGCTATTTTAAGATCACCAGTAACGATACTGCTGTTGTACACGATGAACTAGATATGGTTTTTGGCCAGATCCGCAGCCGGAAAGGCGGAAGTGCGGCCGGGCACAATGGTATCAAGTCGTTAATCCAGTATATCGGGGAGAATTTTCTTCGGGTACGTATTGGTGTAAAAAATGAATTTGCCGGTCAAGTAGATTCGG
>JALYQI010000014.1 GCA_030855955.1 bacterium
CGCCAGCTGTTCGCCGGATAGTTTCAGTAGCACCCGCTTATAAGCCATTGATAGATAGTCTAGCAGGCGAGGCCTAATCAAACTATACTGATGGGTATGAAAATATTTAGTTGGAACGTCAATGGAATCAGAGCGGTGGTGAAAAAAGGTGAATTCCAAGAATTTATGGTTAAGCACCAGCCAGATATCTTATGTTTGCAGGAAACCAAGGCTGAGCAGGGGCAAGCCGTTATCGACCTCGAAGGGTATGAAGAATACTGGAACTCATCGAGAACAAGAAAAGGATACTCCGGCACAGCGATTTTTACAAAAATCAAACCCATCGCGATCATCAACGATATCCCCGACAAGTTTGTGAAAGCCGGTGGGCTGGTGCTTGATAATTACGGGCATAGCAATGACGAGGGCAGGGTAATTGCGGCCGAATTTGATAATTTTTACATTGTCACTGCTTACACCCCGAACGCCAAAGACGATCTGACTCGAATTCCACTGCGCAAACAATGGGACGCCGCTATGGTAGCTTATTGCGCTGATCTCCAAACAAAAAAACCCGTAATTTATTGTGGTGATATGAACGTCGCCCACACCGAACTCGATCTTGCTAATCCAAAACCCAATATCGGCAAGAAAGGTTTCACGGCTGAAGAACGAAGTGGTTTTGATAACTGGCTGGCGGCCGGTTTTGTCGACACGTTCAGAATACTCACTCAAGGCAATGGCTATTACACCTGGTGGAGCCACTTTGCTAATGCCCGTGCCCGTAACGTCGGCTGGCGGATTGATTATTTTCTCGTATCAGAATCGCTTAAAAACAAAGTAAAAGCGGCCGATATACACCCCGATCAGCTCGGCAGCGACCACTGTCCAGTTAGCATAGAATTAAAGGTATGAGTAAATTTGCGGTTTTTGATATTGATGGCACATTGTTTAGATCTGGACTATACCGCGAGGTTGTGCACGAACTGATTCGAATCGACGCATTAAATAGTAAATTATTAGATCTTTTTGCCGACAAAGAAGCGCATTGGCACAAGCGTTCCCATGGCAGCGCCTTTAAAGAATTTGAAGAAGCTATGGCCATGGCCTTCGACCGCGAATTGCCTAAACTGCGGGTTACTGATTTTGATGCTGCCTGTAATTCTGTTATTGAGGCAAAAAAAGATAATGTTTATGTCTATACGCGCGATCTAGCATACAAGCTTAAATCTGATGGCTACACACTAATTGCTATTTCGGGCTCGCAAGTTGAGCTGGTCGAGCCGTTTGCCAAGCATTATGGATTTGATATTTGGATCGGCCAACAATATGAGCGTGGCGAGGAATACTTTACTGGTCACG
Organism: bacterium; assembly: GCA_030855955.1. Taxonomy (GTDB): domain Bacteria; phylum Patescibacteriota; class Saccharimonadia; order Saccharimonadales; family JACDBH01; genus JALYQY01. The sequence continues at coordinate 1,342 of JALYQI010000014.1, forward strand.
CCGTAAAAACTCATAAGGACAAAGACATTATTTTAAGCCAGTTAATCAGGGAACACGGGCTAACTCTGCAGGGCAGTATAGGAGTAGGCGATAGCATGGGCGATTATGAATTTTTACAAATGGTTGAAAGGCCGATTGCTTTTAATCCTGAAGAAAAGCTGTTTGAAAAAGCCAAAGCCCAAGGATGGAAAGTTGTCGTAGAGCGTAAAAATAATATTTATGAATTAGAAATGCACAATAGCCAATACATCCTCCGCTAAACTATCAGTAGCGATTTTATATGGATGGGCAAAAGCAAGCGGTCATGCCAGTTCCTGGCGTAAAGTGTTGCGGTCGCAAAACTTCACAATCACCAAAATCACTAAGAACACCTATAAAGTAACAGCTATAAATACTGCTTTGGTAATACGACGGTAAAAGTGGAGCCTTTACCGTATTCGCTCTTAGCGGTTATTTTACCACCGTGGGCTTCGGCAATGGATTGCGCCAGGCTTAACCCCAGGCCATAACCTTCAGCGGCTGTTTTATTCCGTGATTGGTCCGCACGGTAAAAGCGCTCAAAGATGTGTGGCAAATCAACCTCCGCTATACCAATGCCGACGTCTTTAACTTCAACATTTACTTTGTTTTCGGTTTCTTGAACAGCAACAGTTATTTCAGAATTTTCGTGACTGTATTTGATTGCATTGCCAAATAAGGGCACAAATAATTCAACCAGCTGGTCACTATCGCCAAGTACTACAGCTTTTGTATTAGGCAAGCTGATGCTAATGGACCGAGTTGCTGCTTTATCTGCCAGCCGCTCGTACGCTTCTTGTAAAATGTCGGAAAGTTTAAAGTTATCGAAATGACTCTTGTCGATATTTTCAGAACTTTTAGCTAGTCTTAGCAGGGCAGCGGTGAGCGATTCCAATTTGGCGATTTCTTCAAGATTACTATTTAATAGTTCTGTGGCTTCAGCTGAGCTGATCTTTTTAGCACGCAGGGCGACTTCTATCTCAGTCTTCATAGCCGTAAGCGGCGTACGGAGTTCATGCGCCGCATCAGAAGTAAAGCGGCTCTGCTGTATTAATGTCTCCTCCAGTGGTCTAAGTGAGATTCGTGCCAACAGATAACTTATACAGGCTCCCAGAAGTACCATTATAAAATTTAAGATAGCAAGTTTATTAAGTAAGTTGTTCTGAAAGGTTCGTAACTGCGCCGACTGGATACGCTGAACGTTCCTGGGGTTTGTAAAATATAAATAATCACGTAGTTGCGACTCTTGCCTTTGTAAGTTAGAGTGGGCTTCGCTGATTGATTGATTATAAAATATGGCACTAAAGCCGAGGGTTAAAGCCATAATAATGGATAAATAGGTCAGCGTTAATCGCAGCCTGGCATTTGGAATCATGGTTTAATCATATAACCAAAGCCGCGTCTGGTCAGCAGAACATCAGTATTAAAAGCCCTGTCGATCTTATTCCTTAAGTAACCAATGTAAACCTCTACGGTGTTAGGAAGAACATCATCATCGTCACTCCACACATGATCAATTAGTTCGTTTTTACTCACAACGGTGCCAGCTCGGCGCATTAAATATTCCAGCAGGGCAAATTCCTTGGCGGTTAGGTCTATGGGACGACCCTGAAATGTCACGATCTTACTAGAAGGATCAAGGGCAATACCGCTGGCATGCAGGGTTTGACCCAGAAGGTTGCGCGGCCGACGTAGGAGGGCGTACAGCCGCGCAAGTAACTCGTCAAACGAGAAGGGTTTGGGTAGGTAGTCATCGGCGCCACTATTGAGGCCTTCAACTTTATGGTCGGTACTGTCTCGGGCTGTCAACATAAGGATCGGGGTTTTGACACCCTCTGCCCGCAAAGCTTGGCAGGCAGCATTGCCGTCCATACTACCGGGCAGCATCCAGTCCATAATAATCACGTCATATTCGGGACTACGGCCATAGCTAAGGGCTGAATCACCGTCTTCGACCACATCAATACTGAAAGTTTCAGCTTCCAAACCTTTCTTCAAGCTTTGGGCGATCTTCGGCTCATCCTCAACTATTAAGGCGCGCATAGGTATTATTGTACCTGTTACAGCTGAAATAATGCTGATAGATATTTCACATTTTATCTGTTGCCCGAAACTTCCGTTAAGGTTAGGCTTAAAGGAATATGATGGAATATTGGCACAAACAAACAAAAGCAACCCCAATGTTTCCGGATATTTTATGGAGCCGACCCGAAAATCGTAATGGTGCAGGCAAACTGTTGATCATAGGAGGCAGCAGCATCGGTTTTGCTGCAGTTGGTGAGGCTTACGGCGCAGCACTGAAAACTGGTGCCGGCACAATCCGCGTTATGTTACCGGATGTATTGCGTAAAAGCGTTGGCATGATAATGCCCGAAGCCGAATATGCGCCGTCAACTCCGAGCGGCAGTTTTGCCAAAAATGCCTTAAATGAATGGTTGATCCACGCCCACTGGGCCGATGGAATATTGTTAGCGGGCGATCTGGGTCGGAACAGTGAAACATCAGTTCTCCTTGAATTATTTTTAGAAAAGTACGATGGGTTACTGACCATTACCAAAGATGCTGTCGATTATTTTTATGCTCAACCCAATCTTCTTGTCTATCGGGAAAATACAGCAATTATTTTAAGCGTGGCGCAGCTGCAGAAACTGGGGACTGCATTAAGATACGACAAACCATTCTTACTTAGCATGGGCCTGATGCTTGTCGTGCAAGCATTGCATGACTTTACGCTTAAATTTCCAAACCTAACGATCGTTACACGCGAGCTCGAACACATCATTGTCGCCAAACATGGCACGGTCAGCTCGACTAAACTGCAGGAACCAAGCGACCGCTGGTGCGTCACGACAGCAGCAGCAGCCAGCACTTTTTGGGTGCAAAATCCCACTAAACCATTTGAATCTATTACCACAAGTTTAACTGTATAATTTTCTACGCTTAAGCGTAGAATAAAACCATGACATCAAAATCCGACCTTTCGAACAAGCAAAGCAAGATCATGGCCAGCGCGCATATGGATTCGCGGCGCAACGATTCGCTATTTGATTTTTGGAGCTTAACTCACTTCGGCTGGGGTATACTTTTTGGCTGGTTGCTGGATCCTTTTTGGGCACTAGTCATCCTGGTATTGTGGGAACCATTGGAAATCCTGATTTTGTCTCCTTTATTAAAACGCTATTTTAATATTACTTTTGGTTTTGAGTCATTGCGTAATTCTTTGTCCGACATATTCTTCGATACAATGGGTGTTGCTATAGCCCTGTGGCTCTTAAAGTAAGGTTTTATAGATAAATTGGTGGGCGAGGAGGGACTTGAACCCTCACGGGCTAATGCCCACAAGATTTTGAGTCTAGCGTGTATACCAATTTCACCACTCGCCCTTGTCGGAACGTGATAATTCAGTTTCCATGCCGACTGCAAACCAAGCTTGTCCGGCAACATCAGAAACCTTATTAAGCTTCCTCCTCTCAATTTTGCGAAGAAGCTCGCAAAATTTGCCAAGATATTCGTTCAACAGGGATAATTATACTATAATAGATAGGTTATACGCCACTCTAAATATGACTAATAAATCCTCATCTTACCAGCTGCCGGTCCCTGATGATCCGGACGCAAACAAAAATGAAGCTGCAGAAATGATCCGCAGTAAATTAAACGCACTATATAATACAGAACCCGATGCCGTGACTGAAGCTATAGAAAGTGTCCAGGAACCGCCCGACACGCGCAGCAAGCACCAAAAATTCATGATGGGTCTAGCAAGTTCGGGCAAACCATATGCACAGATTCAAATCGAATGGCATGATTATTACAAATCGCTACCGGACGACGAGAAACATGAAGTCTGGGAAGAGTTCTATTCCTCGCAAGCCGATAGAACACTATTCCAGCCTCAAGTCACCGCCACATCTGTGACTAATGTGGGTGAATCAGAACCAGCTATTATCCCCCAAAAAAGTCATGTTTATGTCGGTACCATGACACCGGAAGAGCTCCCGCAATCAACGCCACCTAAAAAAACAGTTAATAAGCAGACGGTTGCCGATCTAAAGCAACAGATTACTCAGCGGGCTGCCAATCGCAGCAAACTGTCTGGCATACAACATTTGAAATCAGTCGGCTTCGGCCTCGGCATGGGAGTGTTATCGATGTCCGTATTACTTTTCGGGTTTTTTAATGAACGGATTATTGCACCTTTTGTTACCCCCAGCCGCAATGTTAGTTCAACTCCGCTGATCTTAAATGATTCCACCGCGTCTGTTGGTAAGGAATCAAAAATTATTATCCCTAAAATTAATGTCGAAGTACCGGTTGTCTATGACGTAAAAACCGTCGAAGAAGAAGCCATCCAGAAAGGCTTGGAGGGTGGCGTGGTGCATTTTCCAACTACCTCTAACCCTGGCGAAAAAGGTAACGGTGCAATCTTCGGCCACTCCAGTAATAATATTTTAAATCGCGGCAAGTATAAATTCGCCTTTGTGCTACTGAGTCGTCTAGAAAACGGCGATACTTTCTATATAGAAAAGGGAGGGGTGCGCTACGTTTATAAGATATTTGATCAAAAAATAGTTTCACCAGAGGATATCAGTGTGCTAGGACCTATCCCCGGCAAACAAAGTACAATGGCCCTCATTACTTGCGACCCTCCTGGTACAACTATAAACCGCTTAGTCGTATGGGGTGAACAAATCAGCCCAGATCCCGGTAGTAATATAGCCAGTACGGGTGTACAAACAGATACTACACCGGAGGTATTAGCGGGTAACCCTGAATCACTATGGTCTAGGATGTGGGGCTCAATTTTTTAAGTCTATTAATTCGTAAGTAACCGTGTACGGACAAAGGCTTTGGCGTCCTTGACTGCAGTTGAGCTGGAAAGACTGTAGAGGTTTTCAAAATCTTGATCGAAGAATGGTCCTTTGGCTGATTCCGTGGCCGCTAAGGATTGTTCATTAGAACCATCAAAATCTATTATATGAGCTTGATTTTCAAAAGTATAAATTAGACGATGACCGTCCATCCATTGTAGCTGGTAGCTCTTAGGGATATTTGGCTTCAATGTAAAACTATATTGGTGTCGGTCATACAGATCAATCGTTAAAAGTTTTATACCATTCTGTAATGCAATATATTGTCCGTTTTTTGAAAAACTCACGTATTGTGGATCCTCCAGACGCATAATAGCGGCTACAATCAAAGGACTCGGTATTTCTCTTTTAAGAGCGGGTAATGGATTCTCGTAAACAAAAACATTATCCTCTTCAGGACTGCCTATAACGTAATACCAGTTATTATCATACCGCTCAATTTGAAGCAAGGGGCGTAGTGTTTCATCAACTGACCGCAGGTTAAAAGATTTATCATTCTCAAATATTCGTAAATCGATCTTACCTTTGGGTGTATTTTTACTTTTAGAGGAATAAAGAATCAGGTTCTCATCATAAGTCTTATATGAATAAACCTCAGACAACAGTGGTGCCGAAATAGTTTTGGTCTTCAAGTCGGCACTTCGCAGTGTCCCTGGTAGGGAATCTAAAAAATAAACCTTTTCAGGGTGTTTATCCCGTATGCTGACTTCTGCCGGTTTAACCCCAAGCGTGTTATTAATATTCAGGCTCAGTTGTGGCCTTTCACGATCAACCATAATATATTCATTAATGCCTTTGGCTTTGCGCTGCACTAAAAAATGCCGGTTATTGGCTGACCAATCAATAATTTGTAACGTTGAACTTACGGTTGGAGTAGATAGGATTGTCTCCGGAACTGCAACTAGCACAGGAGCTTTATTGGTATCGCGAAGGTCATACAT
>JALYQI010000020.1 GCA_030855955.1 bacterium
ATTGGGGTCACCGCATAGGCTCATTCCTGATGGCTTTTGTGTTTTTAATCACGACCATAGGCTTTACGGCTTTGATATATCTACAATCCAAAAATTCGAGTAATGAGGCAAGTCCTGAGGATCAGCAACAAGCCTTGCAAGAGGCCCTAGCAAAACAACAGAATTCCTTGGAGGGAACTATGCTGTCAGATTTTACTCCAACTACTACTCTAACGAAAACTTTAAAGAAAGAAGACATTATTGTCGGAGATGGAACAACGGCGACTAAAGATTCAAAGTTAATTGTTCATTATACTGGCGCACTCGCCGCAAACGGTAAGATATTTGGCTCTACCAAAGGTAAAGATGGAACGGGTGAGCCAATGACTACAACTATCGAGGACGCCTCGACCCTAATTGCGGGCTGGAAACAAGGTATTCCGGGCATGAAAGTTGGTGGTAAAAGGCGTCTTATTATTCCCTATGCTCTTGCCTACCGTGAAGAAGGTGATCCACCAACTATTCCCGCCAAGGCAGACCTGGTTTTTGATATCGAATTAATTGCAATCGAATAATAAAGGAGAAATTAAATGCTACAAGGAACCATACTAGCTAACTTTATCCCTATCACCGAGCCCGTAACCGAACTCGATAAGATAGACTTAATAAAAGGTAGTGGCGCGGAAGTGCAACCAGGTGCTACCGTCACAGCACATTACACCGGTGCATATGCCGTGAATGGCGAAATTTTTCAAAGTTCCCATGACCACGGCCAGCCAATTCCATTTAGTTTGAGTCAAGTCATTGCTGGCTGGAAGGACGGAGTGCCCGGCATGAGGGTTGGTGGAACCAGACGCTTGGTTATTCCTGCCGAACAGGCATATGGTGTTGCACCGGAAGGTTATACTCCAGGCAGTTCAGACCGCCCAATGGGACCACTTGTTTTTGATATAGAGCTTGTGGCATTGGAACAGTAAATATGTGCAAAAACACAACATATAGCGTCTTGACTGCTAACATAAGCGCTATATAATGGGCATTGGACGTTTAAGAAAAACATCGTAGCTAAAAGGAGCAAAATGATGGCTAAAAAAATAACTGTTTATACTACTAACACCTGCGCGTACTGCGTTATGGTCAAAAGATATTTGGATAATAAAGGCCACACGTATGAAGTCGTTAACTTAGATACCGAACCCGAGCGACAACAGGAAGCTCTGGCCATCAGTGGTGCTTTGACGGTGCCCGTGACGGTCGTAACTAAAGAAGACGATACGCAAGATGTAATTATTGGTTTCAATTTAGCCCGGCTTGCTCCGGCAATCGCCTGAGAAGCCTTTTCTTTGACGAACTGCAGCGTTATAATTTCCGTTCCGCGCGAGCAGTATTACAAATATAGCTCACTTGCGATACACAATTCCGCCTTGCACTTCATCCAAATAAAAAGCTACTCTTAAGTTTAGATAAAATGAGAAAGACAGTTTTATGAGTGAAGAGGTGCATAAAATACATGATCTTGTTATTGTTGGCGCCGGGCCAGCGGCTTTAAGTGCGGCTATTTATACGACGCGTGAAGATATTGAAACGCTCTTATATGAAAAAGCCGTACCAGGCGGTCTTATTTCTACAACGGACTGGGTAGATAATTATCCAGGATTTACTGAAGGTATTGCCGGATTGGAACTGGGAGATGCAATGCGTAAACAAGCGGAAAGATTCGGGGCTGTGATTGAACTTGGCGAGGTTTTTAAAATTACTGATGAGGGTGAGACGAAGAAACTTGAGACTACAGATGGTGATGTTTATGCTAAAGTTGTGCTGATTGCCACCGGGTCAGGCTATAAAAAGATCGGTGTACCTGGAGAAGACGAATATTATGCCCGTGGCGTACACTACTGCGCGACCTGTGATGGGGCTTTCTACCGCGATAAACGGCTTGTTGTAGTGGGCGGAGGTAATTCGGCCGTGCAAGAAGCAATGTTTTTAACACGTTTTGCCAATCATATTGACTTGCTGGTGCGGGGAGATTTCAGGGCTTCTGAAGTACTCATTAAAGAACTTGAAGAAAAACATAAAGATAAGATAGTCGTCCATAAAAACACCACGACAGATGAAATAGTAGGCGTGGACGGTAAGGTAACAAAAGTCATCGGTACCGATAAAACAAGCAATCAAAAAATAGAATTCGAAACCGACGGGGTGTTTGTTTTTGTCGGCCTGCAGCCCAATACTGTCTTTGCCGGCAAAAGCGGTATAGAACTAGATGAAATCGGACTGGTTAAAAGTACTGAGCAGTTAGAAACAAATATGCCAGGCGTTTTTGTAGTAGGTGACTGCCGCTCGGGTGCTACTATGCAGATCGCGACCGCCGTCGGCGAAGGAGCTACAGCAGCCTTAAGAATCCGCGAATTCCTTGAAAATAAAAAACTAGGCATTACATCTTTGTATTAAATCGGTCAGGATAGTCTGTGATGATGGCGTAAAGCCCTAACTTTTCCCACCGCCGTGCTAGAGCCGGATTATTAATCGTGTAAGCCGATAATTCATAGCCTGAATGCACCATGCTTCGTATAAAGCCCCCCCATAGCCAACGTTGGTTCATAGTAATGTAGTTAGTTTGCAGCCTTTTGGCTCGTCTTGTAGCCCGTAAACTCGACCATCTTTCATTAACGATAATTCGGATATCCGGTAGTACTCGTCGTATATTTTGAAGAATCGAAAAACTAAATGACGAAACGGCAATGTTTTCTTCTCGCCATCCAGAGCGCAAGGCATGTTCAATGTCTTTTAATATGGGTGAGATATAGCTATGAGGTTTAATTTCTATAATGACTGAGACACGGCAGTCAATAAAACTTAGTGCCTCAGCCAGTGTGAGTACATCCGGAAAAGCTTGCTGGATCGTTATGTAATCAGACTGGGCGACGTTTAACTTAACGGAAGCATTTTTAAAGAATTCATCGTGTACAACAATTACTATACGGTCTTTGGTTGTTCTTACATCAAATTCAATACCACCAACTTTGTTTTGCAGGGCTGCTTCGAAGCTGGCTTTTGTATTTTCTGGCGCCAACCCACGGGCGCCTCGATGGCCAATGACTAACATTAACTTCTAGTATATAATGATAACGAAGAATAAGGAGATAAAACGTGGCTGATTTTAACCAAGTTTTTGATGCTGGCGATGTGGATGGAGGCGTCATAAATGTCATCAATGAGATTCCAAAAGGTTCAAACCTCAAAATTGAATGGAATCGTAAGTTGGCCGTATTTGAACTCGATAGGGTAGAACCCCAGATTTTTGCAAAACCCTGCAACTATGGATTTATCCCGCAAACTCTCGATGAGGACGGAGATGAATTGGATGTTCTATTACTGGTGGATGCGGCCGTACCGACTGGCACCAAAGTTAATGCCCGCATTGTTGGCATCATGAACTTTGAAGATGATGGTGAAATGGACCACAAGGTGATTTGTATTGCCGATGATGATAGACATTGGGGCGGTGAGATTAAAACTATTGACGATGTCTCAGATGTTTGGAAAAAACAGATTGAACATCATTTCAGTCATTACAAAGACCTCAAAAAACCCGGCAGTACTAAAGTCTTGGGCTGGGGCGATATAGAAGACGCCAAAACCATCATTAAAGAATGCCAAAAACACTGGGTCGAACAATAGGTTATTGCGCCAAAACGTTTACGCTTATACAATAGCTAATAAGACGAAAATAAACTCTAAGCGGGAGAATAAATGAAAACAAGGGTGGCAATTAATGGATTCGGCCGAATTGGCCGGAATGCCTTTAAAATTGCGTTTGCACGCAATGATATAGAAATCGTAGCTGTTAATGATCTTACAGACACGAAAACATTAGCCTATTTGCTTAAACATGACAGTAATTATGGCACCTATGAAAAAGAAGTTGGTCACGATGATGCCGGAATTACCGTAGACGGTAAGCACATTAAAGTGACAGCAGAAAAGGAGCCTGCAAACTTGCCGTGGCGGGATCTTAATGTGGATATAGTTATCGAATCAACTGGCCGGTTTACCGCTAAAGAAGACGCTGAATTACATATTCATGCTGGTGCCAAACGTGTGGTTATCTCAGGTCCAACCAAGAGTGAGGGTATCGATACGATTGTGCTTGGTGCTAATGAAGACAAATTAGAAGGTGCCACCGAAATTATCAGCAATGCTTCATGTACGACCAACTCGCTCGGGGCTGTTATGGCCATTTTGGATTCGGAATTCGGTATCGAAAAATCCATGCTCACGACCGTGCATAGTTATACCGCCAGCCAAGCCCTGCAGGATGCGCCGTCTAAAGATCTGCGCGAAGGCCGTAATGCTGCCGAAAACATGGTGCCCACTACCACCGGAGCTGCAATCGCTGTCACCTTAACGATGCCGCAGCTAAAGGGCAAATTTGATGGTCTCAGTGTACGCGTGCCGACACCTGTAGTTTCTATCAGTGACATCACTGTTTTATTTAAACGCGATGTGTCTGTTGAAGAGATAAATGATGCTTTTCGAAAAGCTGCTAAAGAACCTTTTTATCAAGGTATTTTAGGAGTTAGTGATGAGCCTTTAGTCAGCAGCGACTACATCGGCAATAGCCACTCAGGCATTGTTGACCTGCTTTTGACCAAAGTTGTAGACGGTAACCTCGCCAAAGTCATGGTTTGGTACGATAACGAGTGGGGTTATTCAAACCGACTCGTGGAAGTAGTGGCTGACACTGGGCGTATAATGCATAAGAAAGGCCATCACAGCGCTAATAGCACGGCACAAGGGCACGAACATCACGAATAAATAGGAGAAACGTTATGAAAAAATCACATCCTCACAAAAATCACGTTGGCGTGATGCTGCTGTGTGCCATTGTCGCATACGTAGTGCTGGCTGCAGTAGTCACTGATCTAGTACCGTATTCAAAATGCCGCGCGTACGATAACGGTGGTAAAAGCACCTATTGTGACAAGCCCGATTATACGCCCGTCGGAAATGCAATTGTGTATACAGGCCTAGCGTCGGTTATTATTGTGTTTTTATTAGGGCTTAAAATTGCTCGCAGCGAAACTCCTAAAAGTGCAAATAAGCCCTTGAAAAAAGTTGCTGTTAAGCGTCGTAAGAAGTGAAAATTTATATTGGGGCTGATCACGGTGGCTTTCATCTTAAGGAAAAAGTGGAGGCGTATTTAAAAAAGGCTGGTTATAGTGTTGAAGATGAAGGGAATAACGTACTTGATCCCGATGACGATTACCCGCAGTTTGCTGCCAAAGTTGCCACCTCTGTTCTTGCAAGCGCGGATTCAGAATCAAGAGGGATTATCGTGTGCAGTGGAGCCCAAGGGGTAGCCATTGCCGCAAATCGGTTTAAAGGCATCCGTGCCTCTGCAGTCTGGGATTCCCATGAAGCTAAGATGACACGGAATGATAACGACAGTAATATACTGTGTCTATCTGGGCGCTTAATGGAGCATAATTCTGATTTATGGCACGAAGTGATATATACCTGGCTTTCAACTCCGTTTAGTCACGCCACCCGTCATCACCGCCGCGTTGCTGAACTTGATACACTAGGATAGCAATGGCGGTTATTTGTCCGACGATTATGGGTAAGGATTCGCGGGAATATCGTGAGGCTATTGAAAGTATCTCTGATTTTGCTGAACGTATCCACATTGATTTTGCCGATGGAAAATTTGCTTTTACGAAACTAATACTCATTGAAGATGCCTGGTGGCCTGTAGGCTTGATAGTAGATTTCCATGTCATGTACCAAAATCCGATTGAATTCATCGAAGACATAATTGTACAGCAACCGAGTTTAGTTATTATTCATGCCGAAGCCAATGAGCCGGAAAAATTTTTGGACGAATTAGAAGGGCTCGGTATTCATAGAGGTGCAGCTTTGCTTAAAAACACCCCCGTGTCAGAAATAAGGCCTTATATCGATAAACTTGATCATGTTCTAATTTTTAGCGGCGATCTTGGCCACTACGGCGGTACGGTAGATTTTGAGTTGCTTAAAAAAGTTGAGCAACTCAAAAGTCTGCGTTCCGATATAGAAATCGGTTGGGATGGTGGGATAAATGCTGAAACTGCTGCCAGGCTCGCGAAAGGCGGCGTAGATGTGCTTAACGTTGGCGGTGCGGTCCAAAAAGCCTCTGATCCAGAGGCGGCCTATGATACAATAATGCTAAGCATAAGCCGTTAAATAAACATGACAATTCAAGAATTAGAACTCAAAGCCAATGATATCCGGCAGGATATTATTAAAATGCTCGAAGAAGCCGGCTCCGGCCATTCGGCCGGTCCTTTAGGACTAGCCGATATTTTTACTGCCCTTTATTTCGACATTCTTAAATATGATCCTAAAAATCCTAGATGGGACAAACGCGACATTTTACTACTAAGCAATGGTCACTGTGTGCCGGTGCAATACGCGGCTATGGCCAATGCCGGCTGTTTTGAACGGAGTGAACTGAAGACCTTACGTAAATTCGGCTCCCGTTTGCAAGGCCACCCAGAACGTACCAAGCTACCAGGTCTTGAAAATACCAGTGGCCCTTTAGGTTGTGGACTGAGTCAGGCTTGCGGCATGGCACTGGCTATGCGCATGAACCAAGAAATGCACCGCTGGGTATATGTGGTCATGGGCGATGGTGAACTGAATGAGGGTAATGTCTGGGAAGCCGCTATGCTCGCTAGCAAATATAAGCTCAATAACATCATAGGCTTTATAGACCGAAACAATATCCAAATTGATGGTCCGACTGAAGTCGTCATGCCGCTTGAAGATCTTAGTTCTAAATGGGAAGCCTTTGGTTGGCATGTAATAGAAATTGACGGTAATAATATTGAGGCAGTCATTGATGCCGCCGCAATGGGTCGGGCCATTGTCGAAAAACCAGTTATGATCATCGCTCATACTGTTCCCGGCAAAGGCGTGGACTTCATGGAATATGATTTTCATTGGCACGGCTCACCGCCTAATCACGAGCAGGCTAAAGAAGCTCTTAAAGACTTACGAACACTAAAAGGTAAAATCCGGAGCGAACATGAGTAGTATGCATGTGCTTGATATAAACGGAGAACTTGCAAAAGAACCTATTCGTAAGGGTTTCGGCAAGGGGTTAAAGATTGTCGGCGAGCAAAATGATCAAGTTGTTGCAGCTTGTGCAGATTTGACCGAATCAACACAGATGCATCTGTTTAAAGAAGCTTTTCCGGAACGTTTTGTAGAAATCGGTGTAGCTGAACAAAATCTGGTAACAGTCGGATCAGGTTTGGCGGCTATGGGCAAGATCCCTTTTGTTAGTTCCTACGCAGCTTTTAGTCCGGGGCGAAACTGGGAACAAATACGTACAACGATTTGTTTAAATGAGCAACCAGTTAGAATCATTGGCTCGCATGCCGGGCTATCGGTTGGACCAGACGGCGCCACCCATCAAATGTTGGAAGATATCGCAATAATGCGTTCTTTGCCGCATATGATCGTACTTGCTCCAGCAGATGCGGTAGAAGCTGAAAAAATTACCATAGCCCTAGGACATGAGAAAAGACATCCCGCCTATATGCGTTTGGCACGGGAAGCTACACCTGTCATATTCAAACAAGACTGGCCGTTTGAAGTAGGTAAAGCCTTTATCTTGCGCGAGGGTCACGATGTAACAATTGTGGCCACTGGTACCATGACGTATCAAGCGCTTGTAGCAGCCCAAAAACTAGAAGTTGATGGTATTCATGCCGAAATCGTGCATGTGCCGACCATCAAACCACTCGATAGTCAGACCCTATTAAAAAGCGTTCGTAAAACCCGGGCAGTTGTGTCCGCAGAGGAAGCCCAGATCACAGGTGGCTTAGGTGGAGCTGTGGCAGAATTACTAAGTGAAGAATTGCCGACAATTATGTGCAGGATCGGAGTTAAAGATCGCTTTGGTGAATCTGGTACACCGGACGAGCTGATGAAGCACTTCGGACTCACTGCAGATCATATTGCCATGGCTGCACACAGTATAGTTGATAAGAAGGTTTAAGTAGTTTTATGAATCTATCTTGGCAAGTGTTTATTCTGCTGCACGCCTTGTTTTCTGCTTTACAAGCATTGCAGTTCCGAGCTATTGCCCGCAACAAAAAAGCTCGTCATGCGGCTCTGGCTGTCAACGCACTTGCGTTTAGCTCTCTCTATGTATGCGGCTTACTAATCCTACCCATTATCGGCGGTGTTAACACACAAGACTTTTTAAATAACTGGCTCATATACCTAACAACATCCTGTCTATTTGTTATAGCTTTATATCTCATGTATAAGGCTTTCACACATTTGGATAGCGCAACAGTTAGTGTGCTCGGAACTTCCAGCGCTCTATTTACTGTCATAATCGCCGGGATATTCCTTGGAGAGCGGCTGAGTAATATGCAGTTTTTAGGTATTGCGATATTACTGCCATGTATCTGGTATGTGCTATTACTCGCACGTGAGCATCACAAACTACTTAATTTTAAAGATTTAAACTGGCTGCATGGCTTTTGGTTCGTTCTAGGTTCCAGCCTCTGCCTGGCAGTAGCGCATGTACTAGAAAAAGAAATATTAATACGTAGTTCGATCGGTACCTACGTTACCTTTGGTTGGCTGTTGCAAGCGCTTGTAGCTTGGGGATTATACTTGTTGGCAGGTAGGCACGCAAATAATATATTGAGACAACCCTGGATGGTACGCAGCTCCCTGCAATTAGGTGTCATGCGGGCAGCTACCGGGCTATTCTTTATAATCGCACTTTCAAAGAGTAATAATGTATCACTCGTAACAACCGTGGCTAATTTTCGTGTCATCATAGTTGCGGTACTAGCAGGGTGGTTACTCGGCGAGCGTAATTTCTACTATAAAAAGCTTGCAGCAGCAGCCGTGTCTGTCATCGCTTTAAGCATAATTTTTTGGAATTAAAATGCTATGATAAGCATAAGTAACTTAGAAAATTTAGGTGGGAGGATGAGACTTGTCACAAACACTAGCCAAAATCAGGCATAACACGGCGAAAGCACGAGAACTGATGGCACGCTCAAGAGCCGAGCATTTTGCTGTGGGTGCTTTTAACATTGATAATCAAGAAACGCTCATTGGCATCGTTAAAGCTGCTGCCAAAACCAAAGCCCCGGTTCTTGTTGAAGTCAGTGATGGTGAGGTAAAAGCTATCGGATTGCAAAACTTGCGCTGCTTGGTCGATAACTACAAAGCAGAATATGGCATCGAAATGTATATTAATCTGGATCACAGCCCTAAAGTTGAATATGCCAAGGAAGCCATCGATGCAGGATATGAGTTCATTCATATTGATATTTCTTCAGGTAACCATGATGCCAGCGAAGAAGAGATTCTTAAGGGCACGAAAGAAATCGTAGAATACGCTAAATTTACCGGTGCCTTGATCGAAAGTGAACCGCATTATTTTGGCGGAAGTTCTAATGTACATCATGAAGCATTTGATTATGAAGAAGTCAAAAAGACCTTTAGTACCCCAGAGGGTGCCAGGCATTTTGTTGAAACAACTGGCATAGACACCTTTGCTGCAGCGGTTGGCAATCTTCATGGTAGTTATCCAGTCCCGAAGCAACTTGATCTGGAACTCCTTCGGCGAATCCGAGATGCAATTCAGTGTCAGATTAGTTTACATGGTGGAAGTGGGACGCCAGGGCATTTCTTCCAAGAAGCGGCGCAGATAGGTGTCAGCAAGGTAAATATAAACTCAGATATGCGCATTGCCTTTCGCGATACCTTAGAACGCGTCCTTAAAGAGAACCCCGAGGAGTATGCTGTAATGAAGTTAATGCCCACAGTTATCGATGCAATTTCAGCTGTAGTTGAAGAAAAGATTGGTTTGTTTGGTTCTGGCGGCAAAGCTGTGCTTTAATATCATTAAGCATAACAATAACAATTAAAAGGGGTGGGATGAGCAATAATCAAGTCGATGTCCTGAGTGTCGGGGATGTCGTGTCAGATGCTTTTATTCGGTTGTCCGAAGATAAGGCATGGAATTATGTTGATGAGCACGGTAAAAAAGTTTTGGCCATGGAATATGGCACCAAAGTACCTTTTGAAAAAGCAATTATCATAGAAGGGGTGGGTAATGCCGCTAATGCGGCTGTAAGTTTAACTCGTTTGGGCCTGTCCTGTGGTTTCGTTACTAATGTCGGCGAAGATAAATATGGCCGCGGAATAATTGCAGCGCTACAGGACAATAAAATTGACACCCGCTGGGTAACGGTTAATCCAGGCAAAGTCAGCAATTATCACTATGTGCTGTGGTACAAAGAAGAACGTACTATTCTAATTAAACACGAACAATATGATTACATGTGGCCTAATTTGCGTGAAAAAGAGGCGCCAAAATGGATATATTTTAGTTCAATTGCCGAAAATTCACTGGAATTTCATGATGATATGGCC
>JALYQI010000036.1 GCA_030855955.1 bacterium
AAAGAATACAGTCTAAAAGAAGCTTTAGAGCTAGCTACTAAAACCAGCATTACTAAGTTTGACGCAACGGTGGAATTACACATTAATTTGAATGTAGACCCCCGCCAAGCCGACCAAAATATCCGAGATAGTTTAGTTTTGCCTAGCGGAACCGGTAAGAACATACGTGTTGCCGTGTTAGCCGAAACCGATGATGCTACAAAAGCTAAAAAGGCCGGTGCCGATATTGTTGGCAACGAAGATTTGCTCAAGAAAATTGAAAAAGGTGTAATCGAATTCGATACTTTGGTTGCAACTCCCAACCTTATGGCCAGTTTGGGTAAATATGCCCGGGTCTTAGGACCTAAAGGTCTGATGCCGAATCCGAAGAGTGGCACCGTTACCACCGATGTTGCTAAAGCTGTTGAACAGGCCAAAGCCGGCCGTGTCGAATATCGTGTAGATTCAACCGGAATAGTGCACCTAGGAGTCGGCAAAGTTTCTTTTGGCGCTGATAAGTTACTCGCTAATGCCCAAGCTGTATTTGCCAGTATTAAGACTAATAAACCCAATTCGCTCAAAGGCAATTACGTAAAAACTATAACTATTAGTTCAACTATGGGGCCTGGAATAAAAGTCATTATTAGCGAAATATAACCATAACCAGTTGCTTCAATTATTCAGTCAGTGGTTCATAAAAACCACAACACGTTTCTGCTTGTGGTGCGAGTTTATGGCCTGTACACTTATTTGTAGTTATCTAAAGAGGTGCAAAATTTGGGGGTATTAAGTAATATTCAAATTCGTCAGGCCGTTGAAGACGGTCATATTTTATGTAACCCATATAACAATAAACATGTCAGCCAAGCATCCTTAGATGTCACTTTGGGCTATCATTTTTATAGGGTAGAACGCGCCAATGAACGCAATATTTATAATCCATTCGACCGTGAAGACGTGGAACGTTATTTTGACGGTCCCTATAAAGCGATGCCACACAAACAGTTCTGTGAATTAAACGGTTTAAAACTGGCCAATAATATCCCCCAGGATCATCCGGTTATAGCTATTAAACCCGGCGAACGCATTTTGGCTCATACTCATGAATTTTTTGGCATTAAACCTCCGGGCGCCTGTGAGGTCCGTAGCCGCTCGAGTTGGGGCCGGAATGGAATTGCCGTCTGCTTTGATGCCGGTTGGATCGACCCAGGGTATGTAAATAGACTGACCTTGGAAATTTTTAACTTAAACCAACGCGAAACCATTCTATTACCGGTTGGAGAACGGATAGCACAGATAATCTTTCATGAAACTGGTAAAGTCGATGGCAGTTACGGTGCCGGGCGGGACGCCGGTTTTAGTGGCAAGTACCAGGCGGGTACGGACTTTAAAACCATTATTACCACTTGGTCTCCCTCCCAAATGCTGCCGAAAGCCTGGAAAGATAGGCGTGAAATGCCAACAAAGATTGAGGGCTTGAGCTATGAGTAAAGGCCGGTACATTGTTTTAGAAGGACCCGAGGGAGTTGGTAAAACTACACAACTTGAACTGTTGGCACATAAGCTAGAAAGCATGGGTTACCCAGTACGACTTTTCCGCGAACCCGATAGTCAGTCGGATTTAACGGCTCGTACCATTCGCATGCTTACTCAGGATCCCCGCTATCCGATGAACACCCGCACTGAAGTTTTGCTTTACAACGCTGCCCGCAGCCAATCGCTAGAAGTGATACGAAATGCCCGCGAACAAGGCGTAATCTGCTTATGTGATCGCAATTATTTAACCACTCTTGCTATTCAGTATTACGGACGAGGTGATGTGCCGGATTACGATACTATAACTAGTATTATTGATTTTGCTGTCGCCGACATGCAGCCGGACATGACAATAGTCCTTGATGCACCCGTTTCAGTTCTAAGGGAACGAGCACATGGGCGGGGAGCAGGCGAGAGGTTTGATAACTTGGATGAAGCCTTTTTGGAACGGGTACGTGCAGGGTATTTATGGGAAGCTAAACAGCGTAAGTTTCCAGTCGTAACAGCTAATTCCACACTTGAAAAAATAGCCGAAACAATTTGGGAAACTCTTAATGGACAGGGCACGATAGTATCGGCCAATGCCAATATTGTACGCCCTCCAAGCATAGCTACCCCCTCTACTTCAATTAAAGAAGTTTTGCTGCAAAAGCAAGCTTCCTTAGAGGAGCCAGCCAAAGAACTTACTTATGTAAAAAAGGATAAAAAAGGTAACTATTCTATTACCCCTGATGGCAAAGCCTTCCTGGAAACTTCTGTAACCAATACAGATGGAGATGTCTACGCCTTTACCGATCATTTAAGCACGACGACTATAGCTGCCGCTATGGCACGTTTATCCCGACGCGGCGACGATATGCGAATCACTATTTTAGATGAATTTGCTGGTTCTTTAGGTAAAGATGAAAAGCTTCTTCAACGTGTTATTACGGCTTATGGGGATGATTCTGTACAGCAACTGGTAGGTCAGCATTTGGTAGTAGAAAATGCCAGCAATTTACTGACAAAAAAATTGGAGTGGGGCAGACTCGCTTCTTACCTTGAACAATCTACCCGCTATATTTACTTCGACCAAAAAGACAACAAAGGCAAGTATAGATACTATGTTCCTGAATATTTACCGAATAAATTAAGAACCAAATATATAGAAACGATAGATGAAATTTTTGATTATTATTCGGATATGGTTCATAAATTAACCGACTACGTGCGTGAATACAGTATAGTGCCAGCCAAGGAGCGTGATGTCGCCTTCAATGGTGCCACCCGTGCCCAAGCCTGTGATGCCGTAAGGTCAGTATTACCGGTTTCTACTAAATCTACAGTCGGAATTTATGCGTCGGGTCAAGCGCTGGAAAGTCTAATAATGCACCTGCTCAGTGATGAGCTACCTGAAGCTAACATTACCGGTGAACTGCTGTTAAAAGCAGGTCGTAAGGTAATACCGACATTCTTGGAGCGTGCCGATAAACCAGACCGCGGTGGAGCCATGGTAGCCTATCGTGCTACAACCGCCAGTGCGGTCAAAAAGCTTGCCGATAAAGAATTAACCAATACGCTTGGTAATTTAGATGAAGAGGTACAGCTTGTTGATTATTGGCCACGTAATGAACTAGAGTTATTGCCACACATGCTGTATGAGCACAGCGATATGAGTTTGCGAGATCTAAAAAAAGAAACAGACAAATGGAACTATGACCAAAAACTTGAAGCTTTTAACACTTACATCGGTGAGCGACTTAATCGACGACATCGCCCCGGTCGTGCCTTAGAAATAGCTCACTATTCATGGGATCTTATCTGTGATTATGGTATTTTCCGGGATCTGCAGCGCCATCGTATGGTAGACAGCATGGAATGGCAGCATTTAACCCCTCGTTACGGTTTCGATATCCCAAAACTGGTCGAAAAAGCCGGCCTTGCGGAGCAGTTTGAGGCGTGTTTCGATAAGTCTGCTGAGTTGTATAGTCAGATGCAGGCGGCCGGCTTCGAATTGGAAGCCCAATATGCAACACTCTTAGGGCACCGCATGCGCTGGAAAGTTACCTATAATGCCCGCGAAGCCTTCCATTTGCATGAATTACGAACCAGCCCGCAGGGACATCCCGGCTATCGCAAGCTAGTAAAACAAATGCATGATAAGCTGGCCGAGGTCCATCCTATGCTTGCGGGTTCCATGAAATTCGTCAATAAGGGCGAAGACGAGGAACTGACCCGTCTTGCCGCCGAACGTTATACTCATTTCAAGCTTCAGCAGATGAAATAAATTATTCCCTAATATAAACTGAATAGTTCCAGCCTGCGGGGCAATCCTTTCCCCTATAATCTACACCCATGATCTCTTCCTGTAATAAATTAGCGGATTTTATAACTTTAACTACCCCAGTATTAGATGAGTCTAAAACCTCATCAAATTCTACGGTCCGCTTGAAAGCTTCATGCATAGCACTTTGTGCTGCATCGACAGTAAGAAAATGGATTGGTCTGACGGAAGCAATTTCATTCTGCATGAGTCTCAAGACATTCCCACCTAATTCTTCACCCACTTCTTCTGAACTTCGCACTTCAACCATAGTGCCATCTAATTCGAGAACTGTCATATTTTTTCCTTATTATTTATTCTTATTTAAAATTTATTTAAAAAAACCGATACCCTGGTTGCTGGATCCGGTTATTGCTCTTTGATTTAACTAAAACAGGTCCAGCAGTTATTTACGCAATGAGAATGTAACCAAACAAATGCTTGGAATTCGTCATTTGATAACCGTTAGAACACTGCTGAAAACTTATCATATCGGATATAATGTACGCTTCAGTTAATATGTTTGTCAAGTATTATTTTGATTAATAATTGTAAAGATGTAATATGTTAATAATGGTAAATTTAGCGTCTATATGCAACAAGTCTAACCTCGTGATTATTGCACTAGGTTGTATTGCATATTCCGATGAAGCCGTAACAAACTAAAGCAGTACAACCAAGAACAAAACAACGGCTTCATCGAAAAAGAAGTCGATTTTTAATTTAAAGGAGCATTACAAAATGAAATTTGAAATTCATTATATTCATACAGAACATGCCCGACCGGTTGAAAAGAAGCAATACGATCCCATTTTTGGGCGGCAAGTATTGCAGGCTGCTGAAATACAGCCGAAATATGAACTATCTAGGCCAGTAGACATGCATCAGTATGCCGATCCTGGTACCCAAACTATCAGAGGCCAGGAATAATGGAACAATCAACTGATAAAGTAAAACTTACGCCCGAAGAAATTAAACGAGAATTCTTGGCATATAGAAAATCAAATGTCGATCCTATTCTCGAGACGCGCCGCAAAGCGAACCGGGAAGCTCAAGCCAGGGAAGCATCCGCTAATGCTGAGGTAGTTAATGCACAAATTGCCGAGGCCACGGGAGATTTAGCTGTGACACAATTAGTAAGCTTGCCTGAAGATGGGCAGAATTATATTGGCGGCAGGACACGGAATTTGTAAATTGTGTCGGTAATAAACCTAAATCTAGAGACAATTACCTTACCCACGGCTGCACAGGCAGCCCTGTCGGTTCGGAGTGCCGAATATATTACCTCTGATAGTCAATCTGGGGCGTTATTAGTTGGACACTGCGCGGTTAAAGGCACAATTTCAGAAACACATCCAGACGCTGTTTTTAATTTTTATGTTGGGCCTGATCCCGAACCGACCTCTCACTCATACAGCGTCCTTATGTTAGGTATCTACAATATTACTGAATACAGTAAAAGTAACTTATTTAAACGAACACGTAGCGGTCTAAGTGATAGTTTTTATCAATTATCCCAAAAAGTTATTGGTTGCAGCGAACAATTAAACTCAGGCCTCGTACCTAGAAACTGCATTGTAGGTGCACGCCGTGCCTGGCAAGAACTTATAGCCAATGACTTACTCACGGATAACGGCTCCCGGCGCAAGCAATATGATTTATTATCTCCAGATAATCTGCCCACCACCAGTGAAGCTGCTTTCATGTATGCTTCACGCAGTAATAATCGTTACAGCCGATGCGCTCAGTTTATTGCCGATCAAGCTTGGAGAATTAGTGGTTTAAAAACTACGAAAAAATAAAAGAAGTAGAGTATTAAGCATTTACTTAGGAGTACAAAGACGGTATAATAATCTTGATTACCAAAGACAGTAGCGCCCGTATATTAACGGATTAATAATGCTACCGAGGTGAACGACAAATATTTTGTTATTCAAATGCCTCTTTGGAATCAAAGGGGTATATTTATTTGCCCGGTAATCAGCTTTAGCCCATTTAGGTCGATTGGGCGGGCACTAAAGAATACTTTCTAGAACTATCAACTAGTTTCTATTAAAGGAGACATATTTAATGGCTCTAACCAAGGATAAAAAAAACCAGGTCGTAGCCGAAGTCAGCAAGCTTCTGAGTGAATCTAGACTTACAGTAATAGCACAGTACCAAGGTACGACCGTCAAAGCTATCCAGTCGCTTCGAAAAGAAGCCAAAAATAATGACACCAAGGTGAGTGTTATCAAAAACCGCCTAGTAATAAAAGCTCTTGAGAGCATTGACACATTTAAAGATATCGACAGAAGTCAGCTTACCGGCCAACTTTTGTATGCTTTTAATGATCGGGACGAAGTAGCTCCGGCTCAGGTCCTAAATACATTTGCAAAGACTAATCCAAACTTGCAGTTTGTCGGGGCTATTACAGCCGAAGGCAAATTTATGAGCGCTGAAGACGTCAGAGTTTTGGCCATACTACCAGGCAAGAATGATCTGATAGCGCATGTAATTGCTACTCTGCAGTCACCGCTAAACGATGTATTGAGTGGCCTAAGCGGTAATCTTCACGGTTTACTGGACGGAATTGAAGCAAAAGCCAATTAATTTTAAGAAAGGAAATATTATGGCAAAAGATTTGAAAAAACTTGCAGAAGAGCTAACCGGCTTAACTGTACTAGAAGTCAATGAACTAAAAAATGTACTTAAGGAGGAATATGGTATTGAACCAGCTGCT
This sequence comes from bacterium, assembly GCA_030855955.1. Lineage (GTDB taxonomy): Bacteria > Patescibacteriota > Saccharimonadia > Saccharimonadales > JACDBH01 > JALYQY01. Next base: position 6,540 of record JALYQI010000036.1, read on the forward strand.
GCAGCCGTAGCTGTAGCCGGATCTGCAGGAAGTGGTGAAGCAGCACCGGCCGAGGAAGTAAAAGCTGAATACGATGTAATACTTAAAAACGCTGGCGCACAAAAAGTAGCCGTAATCAAAGCCGTCAAAGATCTTACAGGCTTAGGACTAGGCGAAGCTAAAGCTATAGTAGATGGCGTACCAAAACCGGTATTAGAAAAGGCTAAGAAAGAAGATGCTGACAACGCCAAAAAAGCTTTGGAAGAAGCAGGAGCTACAGTTGAATTAGCTTAAATTTAAGCAAACATTAAAAAAGGACGGTATAATAGCCGTCCCTTTTTATTACTCTTTCTTACTTTTATGCTTATCCACAGGACAAAACGCTTATCTTTGACTTGACAGTTGTGACGTGATACGGTTAGGCGTAAGTGTACTAAACAAAAGAGTTCCAGGGAAAGAAAAAGTACGTAAATCATGGCAGACATTCCAGAAAAACAGGTGAAGCGATTGAGAGCGCTGATCCAAGAAGCAGAGACCAATTTAGCAGCAGCCAAAGAACTGTTGATTAGTTTGGTTGGCGACGATGCAGTTGTTACCACTAGCGTCAAAGAAGAACAAGTAGGCAAGGTTATAGAGGGCGTCTTCGACGGTCAAAATATGGTAGGCTCCGACGCCAAAACTTATCCCGTACCCGCAAATTACGCCAGCAAATCAAAACTTGTCCAAGGTGACATTTTAAAACTCACTATTGCCGAAGACGGGGCCTTCCTCTACAAGCAAATCGGCCCGATTCCACGCAAACAAGTAGTCGGAACTTTAGTACAAAAAGACGGTCATTACATTGTGAGTTTTGAAGGCAAAGATTACCGTGTATTACTAGCCAGTGTAACTTATTTTAAAGCCAAACCAGGCGACCAAGTTAGTGTCAATATACCCGAAGACGGTGTTGCCGAATGGGCTGCACTCGAAGCCGCTTTATAATCAATAAAATAAAACTTATATACAGGATATGCACCGACTATCCTCAGGGGTAGTAGAATTACGTTCTGTAAAAACGTATACTGTTAGAGCGAACGAGAGGGAAGAGTAGTGGCGAAAGCGCTGTACCGGAAATACCGGTCTAAAAAGTTATCTGAAATTATCGGGCAGGAGCACATTACCCGTACTTTAGAAAATGCCCTTAAAAACGGTAAGATTAGTCATGCGTATTTATTTACTGGTCCACGTGGCACCGGTAAAACTTCGATAGCGCGTATTTTGGCGCACGAAATCAACGAGCTACCATATACCGATGAAAGTATCCATTTGGATATCATTGAAATTGATGCTGCAAGTAACCGCCGGATTGATGAAATCCGTGATTTACGTGAAAAAGTTTATGTAGCCCCCAGTCTCGCAAAATACAAAGTATATATTATCGATGAAGTCCACATGCTGACCCGTGAGGCTTTTAATGCACTGCTTAAAACTCTGGAAGAACCGCCGGCGCACGTTATTTTTATTCTTGCTACTACTGAGATTCATAAACTGCCTGAAACCATTATTAGCCGTACTCAGCGCTTTACGTTCAAACCAATTGACGAGATTTTAGTCGTGGGGCACCTCAAAAACATTGCTAAAAAAGAAGGCATAATGATTGAAGACGAAGCATTGCAATTATTAGCAGCCCATGGCCGGGGAAGTTTCCGTGATAGCATTAGTTTATTAGACCAAATTGGATCTGGTAAAAAAAATATTACTAGAGAAATAGCTGAACAGTTAGTAGGTGTGGCCGCCAATGATCATATTATTGCCCTGCAATCAGCCGTGCTTAATAGTACCCCTGCGGCAATAGTTGATGCACTTGATGACCTTACGGCAGACGGCATAGGACCCGTACAGGTAGCGAAACAGTTAGCCTTGCAAGTGCGACATCGTATTATTGAAGGCGACACCTCATCACGTTTAACTAATCTACTAGCCGATTTACTGCAAGTTTCTTCTAGTATCGATCCCTCCCCTCAATTGGAGATAAACCTATTCCGAGCAAACCTTGCAGGTATAACAGAACAATCGGTTACAGCCTCTATGGTCGAGCACGAACAACCAACAAACGAAACTGCTGCTGAAAAGCCGAAAATCGATTCGTCTAAAAAAGAAACTTCAACTCATAAACCAGACCCAAATGATACGAAAGGATCTCCAAGTTTAACAGCAGATCCAAATAGCAACTTCTGGCCAGAGGTATTAAAGCTGATTAAATCGAGCAATAATACACTCTACGGGGTTTTAAGAATGGCAGAAGCCAGTCTAGAAAGCAATACATTACATTTACACTTTGGTTTTTTATTCCATCAGAAAAAAGCAGCTGATGCTTCTACGATTAAAAAAATTCGAGAAGCCGTAAAGTCTGTTACGGGCAGTTACTATCATATTAATGTTATCTATGACGATTCACTGTCAAAAACACCTAAATCAAAAAATACTAACGAATCTAAAAAAATTGCACCAAAAAAAGAACTAAAAGATAATGGTGATAGTTTAACTTCTATTAAAAATATTTTTGGCGGTGGTGAGGTACTTGAATCATGAAGCCTGATGGAGTTAATCCTGCAGTTCCCCCGCAAAACGTGGAAGCAGAGGCATCTTTACTGGGCGCTATACTTATCGATTCTGATGCTATCGTCAAAGTTGCAGATATTGTACAGCCAGCAGATTTTTACGATGAGCGCAATGCAAGAATTTATGAAGCGACATTGCAGCTATATGAAAAGCATAGTCCTATCGATGTATTAACGTTGTCTGACCAATTAAAAAATACTGGCATGCTGGAAATGGTAGGAGGTGCCAGTTATCTGACTGAGCTGACTAATTTTGTTCCAACGGCTGCCCATGCTGACCGCTATGCCGAAATTATTGCCCAAAAAAGTATGCGCCGGCGTCTTATCAAAGCAAGCCAGTCGATCACGACACTTGGCTACGATGAAGCCCAAAGTCTCCAGGATTTAATAGAAAATGCCGAAACACAACTATTCCAGGTATCAGAAAAACATATCAAGCAGGATATATACAGCATTGAGAATATCCTTAGTAGTAGCTTTGACCGTCTAGATGAACTTCATAAAGACAAAGGTAAGCTGCGCGGCGTACCAACCGGATATAAGGATCTAGATAATGTTTTGGCCGGTTTCCAACCGTCGGATTTGGTAGTACTTGCCGCCAGACCTTCAATGGGTAAAACTGCACTTGCATTAAATCTGGCCCATAATGTTGCCCTGAAAGCCGAGCTACCGGTGCTGATGTTCAGCCTAGAAATGAGTAAGGAACAATTGGTAGATAGATTGTTGGCATCAGAAGCAGGCGTCAACGCCTGGAATTTACGAACAGGCAACTTAACCGATGATGATTTTGAACGAATTGGTCAGGCTATGGGTAGCTTATCAGAGGCACAAATCTATATAGATGATAGCCCGGGAATTACTGTAAGTGATATGCGTACCAAGGCCCGCCGTGAAGCCCATCAGCGTCCGTTAGGGCTCATTATTGTTGATTACTTGCAGCTTATGAGCGGCGGCAGCCGGTTTGGTGGAGATAGCAATCGAGTACAGGAAATTTCTGAGATTTCACGAGGGCTAAAGGGTATCGCTCGTGAACTTAATGTGCCAGTGCTGGCCCTGAGCCAGCTAAGCCGTTCTGTCGAAAGCCGTAACCCCCAAATCCCACAGCTAGCGGACCTGCGCGAATCAGGCTCCATCGAGCAAGACGCAGACGTTGTGGCGTTTATCTACCGGGAAGAATATTACAATCCGGAAACTGAGAATAAGAATATTGCTAGAATATTAATCAAAAAACATCGTAACGGACCAACTGGAGATGTTGAATTATACTTTGACCGCGAAAAACAGCGCTTCCGTAGCCTGGATACCAAACGATCGGGACAACCGTTCCAATCATAAATGGTATACTTCTTGCTAGTAGCTTATGAAAATAAAATGGAAATGGCACGCAGTACGTGAACTGTGGCTCCCTCTACTATTAGGAGGAGTCGGTCTGGTGATTGCACTTGGACTAATGGGTTGGCGTCTGGCAGGCTTAACGCCGAATTTAAGTGAACCGGAGATCGCTACATATAACAGCGCCGATAGTATGTCTGATATCTTAGATAATACCGTCGATGGGCCCTACAAAGTTTCTGTGTATGTAGTTACACGTATTTTCAATAACGCCTTTGGGCTACGGTTAATTGGCGCCTTGGTAGGAGTGATAGCTATAGCTTTGTTTTATTTAATGGCCCAAAAGATATTAACGGCACGGAACGCTATAATTGCTACGCTGTTATTTGCTACAAGCAGCATATTTTTACATACGACCCGGCTTGCAACGCCAAACGTAATGTTGTTAGCCCTATTAGCATTGGTTGCTGTCGGTTCGATTATTCGTTATGAAAAAAGAAATGGGATTGGCTGGATACTAGCCAGCATCGTGATTGCCTTATCACTATACACACCAGGATTATTTTTGTTTATTATGTTTGGTGCATTGTGGCAACTGAGACGAGTGAAGACTTCGTTCAGTAGTTTACGGCCGGATATACTGATAATTTGTGCAGTAATATTCAGCGTGCTAAGTGTTCCCCTTATTATTGGTTTGATCCGTGATCCAAATGTGTTCCGCCAACTTGCCGGCGTCCCAGAGTCACTACCAACGTTACGAGAATTTTCTATCCGGTGGCTGCTGATTCCAAGCTCACTGATAGCAGTATCTCCAAAAGAACCGGTTTATTGGCTGGGGCGACAGCCAGTTTTGGATGCTTTTGCGATCGCTATGTTTTTATTCGGACTAATCACAGTAGGCAGACAATACCGACTTGATCGATTAATCTTATTTCTCGGTGTATTCATATTGTCATCTTTATGGATTGCCTTTAGCGGTAATCACCAGGCAATTATTTTGATTGTTCCTTTTATGTACCTCGTTATCGGGCTTGGCATGCAGGAATTTAGTGAACGCTGGCTTAGTGTGTTCCCGCGCAACCCGATAGCTCGCTATACCGGCCTCGGAGTATTCATAGTTGCCGTAGCCTTGACAATTAATTTCCAAACTCAACGTTATTTTGTAGCGTGGGGGAATAGTCCGGAAACTGCTCCGGCTTTTTCGCATAAACTGTCAGACCACTCTAAACCAGAAGATTCCTTCTGGTATAATTACCTCGTAGATTAAAGGAGTTTTTAAGAAATGAGTAAGTTTGACCAAGCCAAAATGCTTATGAAAGTTAAAAAGTTGCAGAAAGAATTGCAGAAAGAAATTATTACTGTTGAAGCCGGAGAGGGTGCCGTACAAGTAGAAATTAACGGCGAACAAAAAATCAAAAAAATACACATTGATCCGAACCAAGTCGATTTAGATGATATTGAGGAACTGGAACGCTGGGTCGAAGATGCCGTCAAAGAAGCAATTAAAGCCAGCCAGAAACTGGCGGCTGACAAAATGCAGCCGATGATGGGCATGCTGGGCGGCCTTGGCCTCTAGCTTGGAGATATATTGGCAATCCTACCATCATCACTGCAACGTTTAATTGATGATTTATCCGTATTGCCAGGCGTCGGATCTAGAACCGCTGAGCGCTACGCCTATTATTTGTTTCGTACCGATCATGCGAAGACCCGGAGTCTGGCTACATCTTTAGAAAAGTTACACAGTAGTATCAGCTTGTGCCAAAAGACGTTTGCTCTAGTAGAAGCTGGCCAAGAATTATCACCTCTATATACTGACCCTACCCGTGATAAAAAAATCGTTGCCGTTGTTGCCGAACCGTTTGATATCTTGGCACTTGAAAAAACCGGCCATTTTAAAGGTACTTATCATGTGTTAGGCGGGCTCATTTCGCCGATTGACGGCGTAGGAGCCGAACAACTGACTATTCCTCAACTTATAACCCGTACCGATGAAGATAGGGTGGAAGAAATTATTCTAGCCACCAATGCCAGTGTGGAAGGTGAAAGCACAGCACTTTACATACAGCAACAGATGGGGGACCGCTCAGTAAAAATTACCCGACTGGCCCGCGGCCTACCGATTGGTGTAGACCTGGAGTACGCTGATCAAATCACCCTGACGCGCGCCTTAGAAGGCCGTCAAACTTTATAAAGTCTTTGGCTATCCAAAAAATAATTGTGCACTCTATGATAACAGAGAAAATAGCCGTACAATATTACTATGACAGAAGTAGAGCAGATTGCCCGTATTGTTTCCGAAAGTCAAAAAATCGTTATTATCCAAGCAGATAATCCTGACGCAGATTCACTGGCCAGCAGCTTGGCACTGGAAACGATTTTGCACACCCTTGGCAAAGAACCGATAATGTACTGCGGCATTGATATGCCTGAATATCTAAAGTATTTGTCGGGCTGGGACCGGGTAGAAAAAAGCATTCCTAATTCATTTGATGCCAGTATCATTGTAGATACTTCGACCATGACTTTGCTTGAAAAGTTGTCGGAATCTGGATCGCAGGGTTGGGTTGCCAGTAAACCAACCGTTGTACTAGATCATCACGCCACCACCGACAAACATATTCCGTTTGCAACAGTCATTTTGAATGACCATACCAAAGTCTCAACCGGCGAAATAATTTATGACCTAGCAAAACAGTTAAAGTGGCCGTTCGATGCCGATGCTGGCAGTTTTATAATGACATCGATCCTGGCCGATAGCATGGGGCTAACCACCATGAATACAACACCCGCAACCTACCGGGTAATGGCAGAGCTTGTCGAACTAGGCGTCAGCCGGCCTGAGCTGGAAGAACAACGACGGGCCTATAATAAAATGCCACAAGAGATATTCAAATATAAGGCCTTGCTCATAGGGCGAACTGAGTTTAATGAAGAGGGATCAGTGGCTTTAGTGGTTGTACCGCAGCAGGAAATCAACGACTACAGTCCTCTCTATAATCCAGCACCCTTAATTCAAACTGATCACTTACAGACCATTGGTGTACTTATAAGTATAGTTTTAAAAAGCTACGATAGCGGCCGAATTACTGGGGCGATTCGATGCAACCAAGGAGCCCCAATTGCCGGCAAGTTAGCCGCGTTTTATGGTGGTGGGGGACATGATTACGCCGCCGGATTTAAATTAGAAGGTAAATTATTAGAAGATACTAAAAACAACTGTTTAAGTGAAGCGGAAAATTTACTAAGGGATATATCGTAATATGCAGCTTTATAATACGCTGACTAAATCCGTTCAACCTTTTAGCCCCATCCAAGACAACACAGCACGGATTTATTCCTGTGGTCCTACCGTTTACGATTCCATACACATTGGTAATCTTAGTGCTTTCGTATATGCTGACACTTTACGGCGGGTTTTGAAGGCTAGTGATATGCAGGTTAGACATGTTATGAACTTTACCGATGTCGACGATAAGACAATCCGTCGCAGTCGTGAGCAAGACCCTGGATCTGATCCACTTAAAGCTTTAAAAACTATTACAGAAAAGTATGCACAGATTTTCCTTGAAGACATGGAGGCCATTGGTAACGATGTAAATGTTTACGAGTTTATTAAAGCCACCGACTATGTTCCTCAGATGCAATTATTAATTAAAGAATTACTCAACTCCGGGATAGCTTACAAAACAGATGATGGCATTTATTTTTCAATTACTACGTACCGGGAGCGTGGTAAAACATATGGCCAGCTTTTAACGCTGACTGTCGAAAACACTTCGGAAGCCCGAATCCAAAATGACGAGTATGATAAAGCCACTACCCACGATTTTGCCTTATGGAAAAAACAAAAAGATGGTGAACCTGCCTGGAATTTTGAAATAGAAGGAGAATCATTTAAGGGGCGGCCCGGTTGGCACATTGAATGCTCGGCTATGAGCAAGACCACTCTTGGCCTACCATTTGATATACAC
>JALYQI010000042.1 GCA_030855955.1 bacterium
CATGAACAGGGTGCAGATGATCATCAATGCCGCCATCCACCACAATAAAAAGATTGCTATGGACGGCCGCAGTATGGTATCGACGCTCGAAATGGCAGTGCGTCACGGTTTCATGAAAGTGCCCAAAGGCACCTTTGTGCCGATTGCCGGTGTGCCTAATATGAAAGACACTGATGTAGTTGTCGTATGTACTGGTTCCCAGGGCGAGCCAAGCTCTGCATTGCAGCGCATGGCCAGCGGTGAGCACCGTCATATTAAACTCAAAGAACAGGACACAGTGGTGTTATCAAGCTCGCCGATCCCAGAATCGGGCAATGATAAATTGGTTGGATCAATGGTTGATGGCTTGATGCAAAAAGGCGTGCACGTCTTCGAGCACCGCTACCACGATATTGACAATGTTGGCCCACTACACGTTTCCGGGCATGCTTCCCGTGACGAATATGCCGACATGATCAATATGTTGAAGCCGAAATTCTTTGTGCCAATCTACGGCCCATACCGCTCCAAACGGCGCCACATAGATATTGCTATTGAGCAGGGTATTCCACGTAAAAACTGTTTGAATATTGGTAATGGAGTCGTGCTTGCTTTTACACCAGATTCCATGGAAGTCAACAGTGAGGTTCCACACGGAACCGTACTGGTTGATCAAACCGGTGCCATCGTCAGCTCAGTAGTTATTAAAGACCGACTGATCTTGGCCGAAGAAGGCTTGGTAGCTGTGGTCCTTACAATAGATCGCAAAACCGGTAGTTTGATGACCAGCCCGGATATTATTTCTCGTGGTTTCATCTATATGCGCGACAACGAAGAACTAATGAATGGTTTCCGGACTGAACTGCGTCGCGCTGTTCAACAACGCTTCAAACGTATTGATTTGGACAGGTTTAAGCAAGAACTAAAAGACCACATTACGCACTATCTTTTTGAGCAAACTAATCGCAGCCCAATTGTCATACCAGTGGTAAACATCGTTGGCGGTGGCAAGATTGAAGTCAAAGCCGGTAACGGACACGCCAGTCCAGCTGCGCAGGCAGTGGCTGAAAAATCGCCAGAAGATATTGCTGCCGAGCAGCAAAAACGCTTCCAGGAGATGCGTGCCAAACTGCTCAACTTCGACCAAGCCGACTAAAAAATTAGAAGGATTCTATTGCCGATGGAACCCCGCTCTTAACTCTGCTGTCCCTCTGACCGATCTACGCCCGTTACCACCTGCCATGAGCTCATATTAGGTTTGTTTCTGCTTCAATAAGTTCGATTACATTTTTGGGAAGCAGTTCAGCTATCTCGTATTCTTCTTCGATATCAATCGGAGAGTGAGACGGGATATTCAAGGCATGGGCCGTAACGCTTAGAAACACCTTCTTAAAATGCGATAGAACCAAATTATTTTTTATATATTGATCATGTTCAGCAAAGATATGATGGCAATCAAGATTAATGCGTTTGTTTGTCAGATCAACGTGATTTAAAAACTGCCAGCCGGTATAGGCATGGGTGCGCGGATCGTTGTATTTCCACAGCCAGGCTTGCTCGCTGGCGTACTTCCATCTTGTTTTGAATTTGGCACGTTTTAGCGGCTTCATTAGGGGTGTCAAGGCCAGATGGATTGGTATTAGTAAAACAGGTTGAAACAAAATATAGCGGTACAATTTTGAACCGAGACTAGTTTGGCCCAACCCACCCAAGACATACTTAAAAAGCCATTTAGAACCTTTGGGCAAGTTTAGCTCGCTGTGGTGGATAAAACCGACAAAACTAATAATTACACTTACGCGCTTATAATATTCGGGATATTTCTGCATAAAATGCGTTATAATCTGCATCCCGAAAGATATGGCAACAATTTGAAATTTTTCTGATTTAGGCAGCTCATTGTCGAAAATATTTTTAAGATTTGAGCTATAGAAATCTAGTGTCGGCTTTTTACCAAGTTTATAGCTTGGTTCCATATTGCCGAATCCTGGACTATCGAACAGGTAGATGTCACCGTAATTGGATAAGAAGGCGATCATCGGCCGCAATCGTTCAATCGAGACGTGTTGGCCGTAGACTATCAAAAATTTCTTTGTCGATTGTTTACGAGAGGGAACATAAATTTTGCGCCCCACCAAGCCATCAAAAAAATAGGGTTGCGGCTCAGCCGTTATTTTGATCATTTGTTAGATAATACCATATTGACAAAAGACGAACAATTTGGTATAATGTCATTATGACAGATGAACGGTATCCCCAAGAATATCCAGATACTATGAAGCCCCTTAGCTGGGCAATATCAGAATTACTCGAAAGTATGGATGAAGAAGGTGTACTACCTGCACCCGATGCTCAAAGGGCACGAGAAGTAGCACTTAGGGATAATACGAGTGAAGTTACCTTCATGGAACAGCGTGCCAGAGAATTGCAAGAGCAACTTGACCAAGATCCAGAGAATGAAGATAGTTGGAAGGAACTGGATCAATTACAAAAAGATTACGCAAAAGCACTTATCGATAGAAGTAAGATACCTCCAGCATAAGTGGTATAATGAGAGGGTAACATGGCAAAAAGAAAAAAACGAAAATCGCGGAAAGAAGAAGTTAAAGAACCAAATCTGTTTTGGCGACAGGCTGCGGCAGTGCTACTTTTTTTGGCAGCCGTATTTCTGGTGCTCGGCGGCTTTGGTGCTGGCGGTCCGTTGCCCAAGAACTTATTCAACGGTGTTTATTGGGCCTTTGGCTGGGCAGGGTGGTTAGCTCCTATTGCGCTGGTTTACTTTGGTGTTCTCAAATTCCAAACCGAAGATCACCGCGTGCCATTTAGCAATAAACTAAGCATGATATTTATGATGACATTTTTAGCTAGTTGGCTACATGTGGGCTTTGCTGATAAGCAGCCTAACGGTGAAGTTACTGGTGGTTTAGGCGGTACTGTAGGTAATACAGTTGGGGGAGCAGTTTTAAATGCTCTTGATTTGCTGCCTGCTGCGGTACTATTTTTGGTACTCACGATGTTGGCATTATTCTTTAGTTTTGGCATCTCCCCACTCGTGTTAGCTAAACTGTTGGGATTATTCCGTCGTGGTGAAGTTGACGAAGAAGCCGATATGGCCAAACTCGCTGCCGCGAGCCGAAGTAATTTCCAGATGAACGAGGGTGTACCAGTTGAGCATCATCGTTCATCTGGACTTAAAAACACTGCTTCAACTAAGCTTGCACGGGCCGAAGATCATTCGGCACTGACGGCCCCTAGTGATCCCAATTGGCAGTTTCCGGGTGTGGATTTATTGAACCAAAAACAGGACAAAGCTGATCCGGGCGATGTTGAAGCCAATGCCCGCATCATCCAAGAAACGCTGGAGCACTTTAGTATTCCAGTGGAAATGGAAGGGGCAAATATTGGGCCGCGCGTCACGCAGTACACCCTCAAGCCGTCGGCCGGTGTCAAATTAAGTAAAATTACAGCGCTTGACAGCAACATCGCCCTGGATCTTGGAGCCAATACGATTCGAATGGAAGCACCGATTCCCGGTAAGAAAGCCGTCGGTATTGAAGTGCCTAATGAAAAATCAGCCACCGTACGAGTCTCGTCTATTTTAAATGCACCGGAATGGCAAACTTTGAACAGCCCACTGGGCGTGGCTATTGGTAAAGATATTGCCGGTAACCCGATTGTGGGATCTTTGGATAAGATGCCGCACCTTCTCGTAGCCGGTCAAACCGGTTCGGGTAAATCAGTCATGATCAACACCTTGCTGACAAGTTTGTTGTACCGCAATAGCCCAAGTGACCTGAAGCTGATTCTGGTAGACCCAAAGCAGGTCGAAATGGCGCCGTACCAAGACATTCCGCATCTTTTAACGCCAGTTATCACCGAGCCAGAAAAGTGTATCAGCGCGCTCAAATGGGCCGTAGCAGAAATGGAGCGCCGCTACCGAACTCTAGCAGAAGACAAGAAACGCAATATTGCTGAATACAACGCTGTTAAAAAAGAAGAAGGTATGCCGTATGTTGTGATAGTTATCGATGAGTTAGCCGATCTGATGATGATGGCCGCCCGTGACGTCGAAGCTTTGATCGTTCGTATCGCCCAAAAAGCCCGGGCGGTTGGTATCCACCTTGTTCTGGCCACGCAGCGCCCGAGCGTAGATGTTATCACCGGACTCATTAAGGCTAATATCCCGGCCCGCATTGCCTTTACGGTTGCCAGCCAAATTGACTCGCGCACGATAATCGATGGCGCTGGCGCCGAAAAACTCTTAGGTATGGGTGACATGCTGTTTTCGACTGCTGATATGCCCAAACCCAAGCGTGTCCAGGGTGCCCTGATCACCGATGAAGAAACCAACAAAGTGACAGATTTCCTGCGTATGCAGCGACCACCACAATATGATGACGAAGTTGTTAGCCAACCGGTGCAATTAAATGGCAAGGGTGGCATAGTAGCCGATTACAGCAGTGGCGAAAGTGATGACGCCGAGTTCAAGGATGCAGTACATGTAGTTTTGGAAGCACGTAAAGCCAGTACCAGCCTTTTACAGCGACGCTTGCGCATTGGCTATGGTAAGGCGGCTCGTTTAATTGAAACGATGGAAGAGCAAGGCATCATCAGCCCAGCTGATGGCTCACGTCCTCGCGAAGTCTTGATTAGCAGTATGGATGATGTTTTTGGCAGTGGCGCCCAGGATGAATCTCAAGTAGAAACTGAGCAAGTTTAAATAACTGTTGCAATAAACAACAACCATAGCTATTATCAAAGTAATTATGGTTATGGTAGGATACAAAAATTTTAAAATCGCAAAGCTAGGGAACTAGTATGTCCACGCTGGAGCTTATTACTGAGCCCAGCACACCTCCACCTCTTGAACTACTAGAAACTCCATCACAAAAATTTGCACCGGTTGATGTGTATGGCATGCCGTATCCAATACATCCCTATGAACCGCTTAATGGCCATCAACCTACTTGGACCGATGATCATCACTCGTTTTATCAAAGGAACGCACCTGAATTGCAAGGTGATGACGGTCGAGCAGTACGCTATAGCCGGTGTCTTACGGTAGCCCGCTGGCTGCACAATAATTTTCACACGGCTTATCCCGACGGGACAGAAAGTCTGCCTCAGACCAGACAAGATAAGTTTGCCATTGCTGTACTTGCAGCTGCCGGCTATATGCCGCGTGAAGCTGTAGACGTACGTGACCCTAAGAACCCCGGCCTGGTTGAGATGTCCGATAAAATTTATAACTATGTACAGCACTACAAAAATATGCATTTTGAACTGAAAACACGAAAAAACGAACCTAAAAAGAACCAAGGATATGCCAAAAAACATATCGGCAAGTTCTTTGCCCAATATGCCCAAGAGCAAGATCTGACTCATCTTGGCAGGGAAGTAATCCGTGACTTCTTGGATACCCGAAAAAGCGTGGAAACACGCCGCAGGCTCGGCATGATGATTTTGCATGATGCTATAGAACTGGCTGCAATACCAGTTGATCCTATATATATGGAAGCTTTGGATTTAGGCCTGGTTAAGTATAAAAAACCAAAAGTCACTGATATAGTCACTTATATTTTCCCGGAAGATCGCTGGCCTGATTACTTCAGACCGATGCGACGTAGGCTACGGAAGGCCGCCTAAAAGACTGGGCATCTTGATTATTGCTATTAAAAATAGTATAATCTCATCTGTTAATAACTAATTCAGCTTGCGGCGACTTTAGGCACGCAAGCGAAACCAATGGAAGGAGTTCATATTGAACCAACAGTACGAGATTGCTGTATTGTTTGACCAAGGTCTTGAAATTGACCTTGAAAAAGCAACAGCGAAGGTAGAAAAGATCATTACCGCGAGCAGCGGTAAGGTCGTAAATACCGACAATTGGGGCAAACGCAAGCTTGCATACCCGATTAAGGGTCAAGAGTTTGCAATCTACGTGTTTTATACCGTAGAAATGCCAGGCGAAGGAGTGCAAAAAATTAACGACACCCTCAACATTACCGATGAAGTCGTACGATTTCTCATCACCAAGCCAGATCTCAAGAAACTAGCTAAGGCAGAAGCCACCAAAGCTGAGAAGCTAGCCAAAGCGGCCGAGCGTGGTGACAAGGCAGACGATGATGAAGACGAAACAAAAGGAGAAGAATAGTGAATTCCTTAAACTATCCAGCATGTGAAACTTGTCCTAAAAATAGATGGCAGCAGGCAAGCATCTCAGATGTTGTACGAGAAGCCGTGGATAGCAGATTTGATTGGGACGCTGCAGAAAGCGCAGATGATCTAGAAGGTGAGAGATTACATGAACCAAGTGCTGAAATTATGTCGGTGATAGGTAATATTTCTCCGCTTTCTGACGAGGGTCGCTATTTAGGAGCTGCCTCAATGTGCGGCTATAGAATAGGAGCAGATCGATGTGGAGTGTTAAGCTATGACATCGATACTCATCAGATCGTTGAAAGATCAGCAGAAGAATAATACTTGACGAGTCCGCACAAGTCGGAGTACCTTTAAATTACAAATTAACCAGGGACATAGTTCCTACAAGGAGATTTACATATGGCACGGTCATTCAACCAAGTCATTCTCATGGGCAATCTAACACGTGATCCGGAGCTTCGGACGATTCCAAGCGGCCAGAGTGTCTGCAGTTTCAGCCTTGCGCTGAACCGTAGCTATAAAGGTGCGGACGGCAATTGGCAAGAGGCCACAGACTACATCGATATTGTGGCGTGGGGACCGTTAGGTGAGCGAGTGGCGCAATACCTCAGCAAAGGCCGGCCATGTTTGGTAAATGGACGTTTGCAAAGCAGCAGCTGGGAAAAAGACGGCCAAAAGCGTAGCAAAGTTGAGGTCAATGCCCAAGATGTAACATTCTTAGGCGGCCGCGACGGCGGGGGTGAAAACGGTGGTTCATCTGCTCCAGCGAATGGTTCATCTAAAACAGGTAAGAAGCAAGAGGATGATGTTGTTATAGAAGATATCGGCGATGAACCGATTAATTTAGATGATATCCCGTTTTAAGAAATTTTAGGTTGCACATTTCAGGCGAATAACTGCGTCAAAAACTCTCACTGTATTGGAATACAGCTCGAGTTTTATGCTCGTAATTCACTATGAACTGCACTAACCAAGACTCGTTAAGACTTATGGAATTAAAGTAAAAAGTTAGGAGACAGTATGGGTGCAGAATCAATACACAGTGAAGGAAATAATGATGGTTATGAAGAACTATTGTAAGGACATTTAAATTATATTGAAGAAAAAGTAAAAGAAGATTTAAAAAGATTAAAGAGATGGGGCTTGGCCCTAAAGGAGAAGAACATGGCGAAGATATTTAAACATCGGACAGACGTAGCATATTTTGACTACAAGGATTTTAAAACCTTGCAGCGGTATGTAAATATGTTCGGACAGATCGAAACCCGCAAAAAGACGGGGCTAACCGAAAGCCAGCAGCGTCAACTAGCACGCGCTATCAAACGCGCTCGGCATTTGGCCTTAATGCCGTTTGTCGCTAATAGCTAATCTGGGGTAAGCTAAGTACCATGGGTGACAATCCGCTACTTACGACGATTAACGAAATTACCGAGTCAATAACTCAGTTGCCAGCAATTGGTTCGGTGGGGTTGGATAGCGCTGAATCCAAAGAAAAGATTATCCTGGAGATGCATAACCACCTGGGTAATGTAAGACAAATGGTAGAAGCCAGCACGGAAGCATTTAATGGCACCGAACAGTTTTTGATTCTTAAGAATGCACAAAAAGAACTAACAGAACTTGGTAGCAGGTTATTTGAAGCACATCAAATTAATATGGTTAATGATGATTTTTACAATAGTATTGATGAAAAAATGCACACTTTACAAGATCTTATTAGCGACACTGTAGACCCGGAGTATTTGTAGGCTCACATGCAAGGTGAATCCGTACCGGTGGTTGCACGCCGTCTTGAAAAATACGTTTTGACTTTGCCGTCTGCCAAGAAGTTAAATATGTTGTCCAGCGAACCACGTAAAGCCATGATGGCATTGAGCGATAGCACAGCTAGTTTGAAAGTATATTGCGAAAGATACTTTAATGCCGATGATAGTCAAGAACAGAAAGTATTTCTAGAACAAGCTATAGAGCTAGCCAAAGAAACGAACGATAATATCCTGGCTGCAGGGCAGCATGATTTACTTGGTCCCGCTGACGTGGCTCACTTAAGTGCCTTGGCTGAACATATACGTGAAAGGCTAATATAATTATGATTCAAAGTCCTATCCAAGAATTAGCAATTTTTATATTGGATAAGTTTCGTAATCCGAATACCGATATGCGGTACTTAGGTGGCTCATCCAATCATATGCATCTTATGCGGGATGCCATGAAAACACTTAATAGTTTAAGTAAAACAAAGGATAAAACAGAAAAAATAAAAACGCTTAATCAGTTACGAGGTCAAGTTCTTACACTGAACGCAGTGCAGTATTTTAGCGATCAAGAAGTTGAAGAAATATTAATTAAAATAGATTTAGCAGAGGAAAAATAGTGGCGTTTGGAATTACCGATTTAAAAAAAGGCCAGATCTTTCAACTGGACGCTGAGCCGTATAAAGTATTGGAATATTCGCAAAAAGTTGTCGGACGCGGTGGATCGATAGTGAGTGTGCGGATCAAAGGATTACTAGACGGAAAAGTCCTAAGTAAGACATTTAAAGGCAATGAATCGATCGCCCCTGCTGATGTGACTAATCAAACTGTGCAATATTTGTATAATGACGGCTCGAACTTTTATTTTATGAATAATGATAGCTTTGAGCAATTTGAAATTACAGCCGATATAATTGGCGACCAAGCAGGTTACTTAAAAGAAGGCGATTCAGTGATAACCCAGTTGTTCAACGACCGAGTTATCAATGTAGAACTGCCCAAGAATGTGTACCTGGAGGTAACATATACCGAAAACGTCGTAAAAGGCGACACCACCAGCTCGGTGCTCAAAGATGCGAAGCTCGAAACAGGTGTAAATGTTAGAGTTCCGGCATTTATAAAACAAGGCGATATTATCAGTGTTGATACATCAACTGGCGCTTATCGCGAACGCAAGAAATAAATGGCTGAGTTTGTGCTAGCGCATATTCTGGATGAAGTTGAAGTGGGTGATCGGTTTACCATGTGGCCGTTGCATGTAACGCTTTTGCCGCCGTTTCAGGCTGACAACGCTAATGAAGTATTAGAAAATATAAAGCCCATTACGGATTCAACTTTGCCTATTTTTGCACAAGCAGGGGAATTAGCGCAGTTTGGCACAAAAATATTTGTTAGGAAAATTGTGATCAATCCAGAACTACAAGCTCTGCATAATAAAATATTGCAGCTGGCTCAAAATCTAGGATGGCAAACGTCAGGCAAATACGTTGGCAGTTACTATACACCACATATTACTCGAAAGAGTGGCAGGGATTTTGAAGGGAATGAATTTGTAATTAAGGATCTGCATATTGTCGAAGCATTGCCGCAAGGCTACCGCCGAATCATCGCTAAATTACTCCTTGGAACCGGACAAGGAGTACAATAGTCTTATGGAACAATCAGAGCAATCCGCAGAACAAAGTCCCAGGCGCAGAACGATGGACAGCCGCATCGTGCAATCATTCATCGCGGGAGTGCTGCTTACGCTGCTTTCGCTTGTCATGCTAGGCTTCAATTTATCGACTGGCGGAACACTAAAGATCAACGACGATGTAAACCGATACTTTGACACCTGCGTTGGTGAGGGCTTGATCGAAAGTACGCCGCGTATTCAAAGCGATGAACGTGGGTTCCCGCTGGCCTATTATACGAATACGCACGTGCCGATCTGTGAGAACTTTGTCGAGCTTAAAAAGACATCGTTCACCACTGTCGATTATGGTAGCCTGGGCGCCAATATCCTGTTCTGGACTTGTCTGACATTCATGATACTTCGCAAATTTGCCCATCGTCGCACCCATGGTTAAGCATAACTAGCATCTTCCTAGCAAAAACCGTATAGTTGGTTTCTTGGTGCAAATTATTAACCACCGGTCGCTCAAATATCCTCTAACTGTATAATTCTAGAATGACAAAACACCGACTCGATCAACTACTAACGAATAAAAAACTAGTGCCTACTCGCTCACAGGCCGAAAGTTATATTAAACTTGGCCAAGTAAAAGTGGACGGTAAAATTGTTACTAAGCCCGGAGAATTAGTGCAAGAAGATACTGAAATTAAACTGTTAGCTACAGAGCAGTATGTCTCGCGTGCTGGCCTAAAGCTCGCAAGTGTTGCCAGAGCACTCAAGTTAAACTTTGCAAGTAAAATTGTACTCGATGTAGGCAGTAGCACTGGTGGGTTTACGGATTTTGCACTAAAAAACGGTGCTAAAAAAGTTATTGCGATCGATGTTGGTACCAACCAGCTGCACCCAAGCCTGCAAGGTCATAAGCAAATTGAGCTGCATGAACAAACCGACATCCGTGATTTTAGGCCAACTGAAATTCCGGATATTGTCGTAATTGATGTCAGTTTTGTATCACTACGAGAAATTTTACCGCATGTTTCAAAAATTTCAGGACTAAACACGCAGATAGTTGTGATGTGTAAGCCGCAGTTCGAATCAGGCAGCAGCGCCAAACATAAAGGGGTCATCAAAAACGACCGCATGCGCCGCGATATACTTAAGGACTTTGAAACTTGGCTCAAACACCTTTTTATCGTAATTGATAAAGCCGATAGTGAAGTGACAGGAGCCAAAGGTAACCGCGAACGATTTTATCTTTTAAAAAACCAGTTTAAATTAATGTAAAAAAGCGCGTAATTTTTCGGGATCTTTTAAGACAATAAGCCCGGGTGTAGTAATCAAGCCTTTTTTCTCGAGCGCAGTCAGTTCGCGGCTGGTGGTTTCACGGGAAGCATTGATGGAACTGGCAATATCTTGTTGCCGCAAGGGCACATTAATTGTCAGGCCCATAATGGTATCTTTGCCAAATCGTGAAGACATAGTAAGCAAAAATGAGATTAAACGTTCGCGCACGGTGCGGTATTCGAGATTGATAATGCGCTCACTATGGATACGATACATTTCCAGTGTCATATCAAGCAGGGGCGTCATCATGCCTGGATCATCCTGGATAAGTTTCAAGAATTTGCTACGGGTTACACGCCATACTTTGACGGGACTTAAGGCTTCATAAATAACTTGTCGTTCTTGGCCTGTGATCGCCCAAATCAACGGAAAAATTTCGTGTTCTTTGCGGATAATCAGCAGGTTTTCTTCGCCGTATTTGGTAATATCGTAGGCTTTGACGATACCTGACTGTATATAAAAAATGCCCGGCGGTGATTCGCCGGGCCGTATGATAAATTCACCTTTTTTGTAACTGAGAGACGTACCCTGATGAAATAGGTCTAGCAATGCCGCATTCTGAGTATCAGTTGCCAACATGGGTATAGTATGACAGAAGTTCTATATCTGTTCAAGTGTAGGGGTATGACGAGTTTGATAATTATCACAATGCACTTGTGACGTTTGGTACGGTGCAAATCAAAAATTAAGTTTACTATGCAGGTACAAACAGAAAGGGGAGGTAAGATGGTTACACACCAAGAAGTACAGCGACAACTCAAGGCAGTAGGAGTAACTATAAACTGGTGGGGCCGTGCCGAAGTACGCGAGCTGGAGCACGTACTCGTTCCCGAAGAAAGAATCCAGTATGCGATCAACGGTCGCTATGCCGGTGGCTTTGCCATGTTGTGTATCACAGACCAACGAATCTTATTGATTGATAAAAAACCATTTTATCTGACTCTTGAAGACGTACGCTATGACATGGTGTCGGAAGTCGATTTTAATCAACGACTTATTGATTCGACCATTGTTATTTGTACGGTCAATAAAACCCTTAAATTTACGGTATTCAAAGTTGGCAAGATTCGCCTGGCTACCTCGTATATTCAAAACAGAGTCATGGAATTCCGCCACCAATATTCGACAGAATCGTCTTCATCTTTCCAGCCACAAGCGCTTAACACACAGGTGTCTGTACCTGCTCCACAGTACGCTTTTACCCCAAAGCCTAATTTAATGGCCTCAGAACAATTTCAGCAGCAAGCTCCTGCTGCACAACCTCAACATAATCAGCAACAAACCCAGCCCCAAATACATGGAGTGACGTCATCAGTCGATCAAAAAGTGAGGCCAATCGTGCACCGTATTACCAATCCGTACACGCGTGTGCCGCTGATGATGCGTCGCCGTGTCAACCGCTTCTACGGTTAGAAGTTTTCTAAAACAATATCTATACGTTGAATCTGAATTCGACGACGTCGTTGGGTTGCATAATGTATGTTTTGCCTTCGGTTCGGATTTTACCCTGTTGTCTAGCAGTTTGCTCTGAGCCGGCTGCAATTAGATCATCGTAGTCAACTACTTGAGCGGCAATAAAACCACGTTCGAAATCACCATGAATTACTCCAGCGGCTTGCGGCGCGGTAGCACCTTTTTTTATTGTCCAAGCGCGGACTTCTTGTTCGCCGGCCGTCAAATAACTTTGCAGTCCCAATGCGTCATACGCGGCGTGTAATAGTTGCCCCAAACCCGATTCTCCTTGGCCGTAACTGGCAAGTAATTCGCTGCGGTCGGCTTCGTCTAGGCTTCGCAACTCACTTTCTAATTTTGCACAAATAAAGACGGCTTGATGCGGTGCAACTAATTCGCGCAGACTTTGCTTTTTTTTCTCATCTTGTAGGGTATCTTCATCAACATTAAAAACATAAACCACGGGTTTTGTGGTGAGCATTTGCAAGTCTGCAAGTCCTTCTAAATCTTCATTACTAAAGACAGTATTAACGGACTTGCCATCGTTCAATGTATCGTAAACTTTTTGCAAAGTTTCATATAAAGGCTTGAGTTTGGGATTGGTGCGTGCTTCTTTGTCGAGTTTTGGCAGGCGTCGTTCAACCGTTTGCAAATCAGCCAGCACCAATTCAGTATTGATGACGTCTATATCTTTTTGCGGATCGTGCTTATCATCAACGTGCAGGACGTTACTGTCGTCAAAGGCGCGCACCACATGTGCGATGGCATTGCAGCTTCTAATGTTGGCTAGGAATTGGTTGCCCAAACCCTCGCCCTTTGATGCTCCAGCAACGAGGCCAGCAATATCCACAAACGTGACCGTAGCCGGTACGATCTTTTTGCTGTCATAGAGTTGTGCGAGCTTTGTCAGTCGCGAATCTGGAATTGGAATGATACCAGTATTGGGTTCAATCGTGGCAAATGGATAATTAGCCGCCAAAATATTATTGTCAGTCAGGGCATTAAACAATGTCGACTTGCCAACATTAGGCAGCCCTACAATGCCGATTGATAAACTCATATAATCTACCTCACAAGCTTACTGAAAACGAACTTAAGTATACATGAGCGACAGACTTCTATACATTAAAATTTAATGCTCTGATGTATAAAGCATGAAAGTTTGTCATTATTATTGTATATATCTACTAAATTTGGGAAAATTAGTAGCACTTACATTGGCGGAGGGTTTAAGTGCGAATATATATGGAATTTAATGACAAATAAGAATAGGACTCGAAGCGTTGCTTCGAGTAAAAATACTTCTGATGGTGACGCTAAAGAAAACAGCCATAAGCATAGGCATGCATTAAAAACAGATTTTGCAAGCCTGCAGGCCGAACTGCAGGGCTTGTACGGAGTACTTATGCAGGCGCCAGCAATGATCGCGCTTTGCAGAGGGCCAAAGCTTGTATTTGAATTTGCTAACCCGCTATATCTACAAGTAGTAGGTAAAACAGACAAGATCTTAGGCAAAACCGTGCTGGAGGTATTCCCTGAATTAAGAGGTCAGAAAATCTTAAAAATTCTTATGGATGTGTATAAAACAGGAAAACCATATATAGGGAAAGAAGTCCTGATTAATTTAGATGTTAATAATGTTGGTAAGCCTGAAGATAAATATTTTAACTTTGTGTATCACCCGTATCGAAATGAAAACGGTAAAGTCGTTGGCATACTTACGCATGCTATAGAAGTAAGTGAACAGGTAAAGGCTAGAAAAAAAGCAGAAGAAAATGAAGAACGCTATAAGCTATTATTTAATTCCATAACTCAGGGATTTTGTGTTATAGAACTACAGTTCGATAAGAATAATAAACCGGTAGATTATGAATTTATAGAAGTGAATAAACTATTTAAGGAACTTACGGGCCTAAAAAATCCCGTGGGCAAGAAGGCGCGAAAACTCGTACCTAATTTAGAGGAACACTGGTTTGAGATATATGGCAAGGTCGCATTAACTGGTAAATCAGTTCATTTTACAGAAAGCTCAGAAGCCATGGGCAGATGGTACGATGTGCATGCTTCAAGGGTAGGAGGAAAAGAGAGCCGAAAAGTTGCCTTATTGTTTACTGATATAACTGATAAGAAAAAAGCAGAAACCAGTAAGCTATCAGCCGCTAACCAGATGACTGAAGTGCTGGAGTCAATGGGTGACGCTTTTTTCGTACTTGATAAGGATTGGAAAATAATTTTGGTTAATCGTCATCAAGAAAAGATATCCCAAACCAAGCGTAAAGATACTCTTGGAAAAAGTTTCTGGGACGTGTTTCCGGCCACAGCCGAAGCGGATTCAAACTACTGGGTTAAATACCACCAGGTAATGAAGACCCGGAAGCCGGTACATTTTATTGAACACTATAGACCGCTAGATATTTACACCGAAGTAGATGCTTATCCAACTAGCGAGGGAGGAATCTCCGTCTTTTTTAGAGATATTACCTTAACTAAAAAGTCTCAGGATGCTTTAAAAACTAGTGAAGAACGCTTTCGTACACTTATAGAACAAAGTACCGATGCAATTCAGCTGGTGACTCCGGAGGGTGCCATTCTTTATACCAGTGATTCAATTAAAAACGTCTTGGGTTATACGGCTAAAGAACTAGAAGGCTCAGGAGTGAATCCTTATCTGCATCCTGATGACATTGCATACTTCTACGAGCGATTAGCAGAATTAATAAAGATACCAAAAAAACGAATAACTTTAGAGTACCGCGTAAAACACAAAGATGGTACATGGGCATGGCTTGAAACTACTGGTGTTAATCATCTTAATACGCCGAATATCAACGCTTTGGTTGGAACCTTCCGTAATGTAACAAAACGAAAAAAAGCATTGGAGCAAACTGAATACCAAAATAGCCTACTCGAAGCCCAGCAGGAAGTATTACCTCTAGGAATAGTAGTTATTTCAGAAACAGGCAAAATAGTCGTACACAATAAAAGGTTCGCTAAAATGTGGCAGTTTCCCGCTCATATTATTAAGTCGAGCCTGGATGACTTAGCCCTTAAAGCCGCACAAGAGCAGCTTATTAATCCTAAGGAATTTATGGATCGAGTAAGTTATCTTTATAAAAATAGAAAGGCCAGCAATGAACAATTGTTCTTTAAGGACGGAAGAGTCTTTGACCGATATGGATCACCTATATTTGGCAGTAACGGAACGTATTTTGGTTATGTCTGGTATTTCTTGGATATTACTAAAGAAAAGCAAGCCCTCAAAGACCTAGAAGACTCAAAATATGTCGCCGAGGCTAGCGAAGCCCAGCTTAGATTTATGGCAGAATCAATGCCTCAAAAATTATTTACCGCCACTCCTGATGGTGACGTAGATTATTTTAATCCGCAGTGGATGGAATATACTGGCCTTACTTTTGATCAAATAAAAGACTGGGGATGGTTGCAGTTTATTCACCCCGACGACATAGACAAAAATGTTAAAAAGTGGAGACACTCTATTGAAACTGGAGAACCTTTTGAACTGGAGCATCGATTCAGGAATAAGTACGGCAAATATCATTGGCACTTTAGCAGGGCCAAAGCTATGCGCGATGAAAAAGGCAATATAATCAAGTGGATTGGCACAAATACTGATACAGAAGTATTAAGAAAGGCCATTTACCGTCAAGAACAGCTGGAATTTCAGACTGCCAGTCTGCAGGAGCAGCGTAAACAACTAATTATGCTCAATGAAGCTAAGGATGACTTTATATCTTTGGCCTCACACCAACTGCGGACACCGGCAACCGGAGTTAAGCAATATCTAGGAATCGTCTTAGAAGGTATGGCTGGCAAGATATCAAAAGAACAGCAAGCTTTTATTTCTGAAGCGTACGACAGTAATGAACGCCAAATAACTATCATTAACGATTTGTTAAAAGTAGCCCAAATTGATGCTGGCAAAGTGACTTTATATAAAAGGAAATTGGACTTAGTGAGCTTAGTGGAGACAGTAATCAAAGAGCAGGCTTTAAAATTTAAAGAAAAAAATCAAAAAATTACAGTTCATCATAGTAAGCCCACTCACTATGCTTTGGCGGACAAGGACCGAATGAGAATGGTAATAGAAAACCTAATAGATAATGCCAACAAGTACACTCAAGACGGTAAAAGCATAGAGGTAAGCATAAGAGAAGTTAAGGATAGCATTAAAATAATTATAAAAGATCAGGGTATTGGCATACCAAACGCTGATGCCAGCAAACTCTTTAAAAAGTTCTCACGTTTATCTAATACCTCAGCTCTAAAAGTAGGTGGTACTGGCCTAGGTCTATATTGGGCAAAGAAAATAGTAGACTTACACAAAGGTTCAATAGTAGTAGATTCGGTTGAAGGGCAAGGCACTACCTTTACCATTATTTTAAATAGGATATGAACCTAGCCTTTTAATTTGTTTTTAAACCCAATGGACGAAAGCTTAACAGGTAAATGGTACTTACGACACTTGGGGAAAACATTGAACCAATACAATGCTAAGCCATTAAAGACTAGAGATTAATAGTTTGACAAAACAGATACAAAATTGCTAAAATGGTTGTTGCTTAGTGCGGTCGAGCGATTATACAAACTATTGGGTTACTGATAGCTTTGGCTCCCGTGGCTAATGCAACTTAACACGTCAGACTTTTTGTTTCTACTAAAGGTGATTACCTAGGTAAGGTTGCGAAGGTGCAGGGCAGGGTGCGTGTGAATTCTCATACGTAGGCTGCTCTGCATTCCCGCAGACACCCGCTTCGGCGGATCCCGACCCTATGGAGGTCACCCAAATGCAAATACCCAAACGGTTACCCCCAGGGGACGCCAATTTCGGCACGAAAGTGCTTGCCGCCATCGCTGCTGTGTTCATGTTGCTGGGGCTCACGCTCACAGCAACCAGCTCACCGGCCGGCGCCGACGGAGGGGTCTTCACCAACTGCAACAATGAGGATCAACTCTTCATCGTCAACGAGAGCGGTCACGTCATCGTTAACTCGGAGGGCGTCTACGACGGCCCGCCGATCGCCAACGGCGATGGAGCTCCCTGGCCGGACCCCTATGAGGGAACGCTCAACTGGGAGGACTCGGAGACCGGTGATCATGTCGGCTCGACTCCCTACGTGGACTGCGATCCACCGGCGACCACGACGACAACCACGGTCGCCCCAACGACCACGACGACAGCGCCGCCGACGACAACCACCCAGCCAGGTACGACCACCACGGCACCCGAGGTCACCACGACCACGAGCCCGGAGGTCACAACCACAACCGAAGCGGTGACCACCACTACGGAAGGTGACTCGACGACCACCCAGCCGGGTTCCACGACGACAGCGCCGACGGCTCCGCAGGCCACCACGCCGACCACTTCGGTCAGCGGCAATCTGCCGGTCACTGGCTCTCAGAGCACGAAGCGTTCCCTCGGGATCGCACTCATGCTTATCGGTGCTGGTATCGGACTGATCACGCTTACCAGGCGACCGACAGCTTAGGGCTGAACCCATGACGGTGGCCGGGTGAGGGACAACATCTACAGCGAAGCGACACCTCCAGTGTCGAACAGCAGTTGATGCCTCATCCGGTCATCCGACTGGGAAATTAGCTTTACGGCTTAGGTAGAAACAGACTTCGAAGGCATTTGCTTTCGAAATATCTCCCCTTAAGGGATTGATAAATGTCTGACGTGTACCTACCAGAGTACTTAAATCTCTTAAGTCCTGTGGCAGACCATAACAGATTGACAAATAACAGTAAAAGAGGTAAAGTATAACAGTGCCTAAAGTAAGGCCCGGGTTTCATTTGTACATTTTTTCTTAAGTGAAAGCCCTATGATGGCAATACCAGCAGTTTTGCTTTTATGACAAAGCGTATCTAAACTATACGCTGCGAAGTAAAGCAGCGGCTGGTGTGCTGGTCTGGGGTTGCAGCAGAAAATAATATATATATGAATCCCGCGGCTTTGCTAATTTAGGAGGCACCTTAATAAGACGTCAGACAGAATATTTATGGAGAGCTATATGCTGCTAAGTTCATTTTGATGGCAGATCGCTCTTCATAAACGAAAAAAAACAAAGGAGAAATGAGCACATGAGAAAGGCGCGTACGCGTATCACACACCGCATCGGTGTGGCACTGGTACTGGTAGGCGCTATCTTAGCGCTCACTCCCAAGTACCAAGACTGGCAAGCAGCACGAGCTGAAGATCAACGTTGGTCTCAGTCAAGTGAAGAACTGGCGGAACTAAAAGAAGCGGCTATGCCGACAACTTCTACGGTTACCCCCAGGCCTGTAAGCACCGTCACGACCACAACCGAAGCGGTGACCACGACCACGGAGGAGGCAACAACCACCACCGAGGCCGCGACCACCACTGCAGCCAAACCCACCAGTACAACAGCCAAGAAACCAAAGGCTACGACCACCACGGCGAAGGCGACTACAACGACGACACCTCCAATGTCGTCACCACTCTACCCGGGTGATGTTGCGCCAGATGCTTTGTTCGGTTGGCTGACCATCGGTGATCTCGGCAAAGTCGAAGTACCACTTCTAGAGGGCAGACAAGCCGAGAGTGAAGATGACATCGACAAGTACGCCTTGGACCATGGGGTAGCCCATCGGGTTGGAACGGCATTTCCGGGCAGCGGTGGCAACACTGTGATTTCGGGACACCGGACCTCGGCAGGCAAAGACGTGTTTCGGCACATCGATGACCTCCAGACAGGCCAACAAATCGAAGTCGGTGTTGCTTTGGATGGGCACTTTGGGGTCTATACCTACGTTGTTGAACGTGTCACTGACATGATCCCCAACGACGGTACTATCCCTCAGCGGTACTTTGTGCAACAGGCACCGTACGAGACACTCTCGCTGGTGGCATGCACGCCGGAAGGCAGCATTTCGCACCGAGTCATCGTCCTCGCCAAGCTCGTCATGATCAACGGACAAGGAGTGTAGGGAAAGCTCCCCTTAGACTGCCAGGCAACTGGAACAACAGCCTTAAGGGGAGCTAACCTCACCTAAATCTCCCCACAATCTGTCTGACGTCTATACCAACTTTATTGAATCACAAGCAGGCTAATTAGTTGGCCTGTTTTTTGATGGCATTTATTTTATTGCTTAAAGCGTTTATAATCATTCGTAAGCGTTATGAAGAAGTTCTCATATAGGAGTAAACTGTTCGGGTTGTTAGCACTGCTCGTGTTGTTAGTCGCCGGCAGCGTCTGGCTGATTACGAACAAAAAAGAGGTGCCGCAACCAGCAGCCGAAAAAGATTCTGTAAGCGCAGATATTAGAAAATTGGCTGGTGATCTATATGCTTCACGAGTTAGCAATGCCAAAACCGAAGCTGAAAAGAACGATGCTCAACTTTCACGGGCGTCTTATTATTATGATCAGAAGGACTATTCAGTGGTTGCAAATATACTTACAAGTATGAAAATTGAATCTTTAACAGAAGATCAAAAAACCGTGTATTACCGGCTTCAGGCAGAACTGGCAATACAGAATAATGATTTTAAGTTAGCACAGTCTGCGGTGGAGCAGATTCTTACATTGTCTTCTATTAAGGACAATGCCGACAGAAAGAAGCTATGGCAGGGCTGGCTGGATATGATTAAAAGTGGTCAAGATCCGTTCGTGCCGGTAGTAGATGAGGGAGGGGATAGTTAAGGCATGATTCTGTCGGCAGTCCTTGTTTATAAAAAGTTCTGGTTTGTGGTTTGTCTGCTTCTATCACTGGTAGCTATTGGAGTTGTAAGTACAAAGCCTGCCGCTGCCCTGCATGAATTCCCTGTAAATAGAAGCAATACCTTCCCAAATCCCGATGCCAGCTCCCAGCCGCTATATATGACCATTGGGCGTGGAGCATTTGATTCAGAATTGACGGGTGTGGTAATGCTTTTACCAGCAGTTGGTAATTACACGATTACCATAGAAGATGCAACATTCTGTAATGATGATAGTTTTTACGGAGGTCGAGAATCTCCTGATCTGCCTGACGATGACTTTGGTTGGACGGAAGGCGGCTTCGACACTGGCTTTTTGGTGGTAGGCCCGGGCGACCCCGGACCTTCGGGCAGGAATTTTTATCCGCCTGATACGAATGATCTTAGGGGAGGCTTGACGACTGATACGCAAGTGAGATGTGGTGCGGCTAGTACGCGGACTTTGCCATTTGCGGTACAGGCCTCTGACCGACGTGATAGCGTGGGTGGTAAATACATCGTGTTCTTTGCCGCGATAATTGCAGGCATAAATTCAAATTCTACAGCTAGTGCCCAAGAAAACTCTTTCCGGATCAGTGTGAACGGCGGAGGAGAGATAAGTTCTATGAGCAACTTTATGAACTTATCAAATCGTTCCAGAAATCCGGTCGGAAGTGAGACATCTGAAATTGTGGTTGATTTTGCCACTAGGTGTAATTCGTCAATTATTCAAGCTACACCGAGGCTTTACGATTTAGATACTGGCACAACAGTTCAGCCCAATGATGTATATGTAGAGCTTCACAGATACGATCGTACTCCCCCCCATGCGCTGCTGCAAACCATGCTTCCTCCTACGCGAATAACAGGTGGAAATAATGTCGAAGTTCCCATCCCGGGAGGACCATATAACTTTAGCCCGGATTATTTATATAGAGCTAAAGTGACCGGTATATACCATAGAAATGCTCTGACTTATATTATGGGCACAAACCCCAATAATTTAGCCGAATTATTTGCCAATGATTTTTGTCCGCCACCGGACCCGGTGTATACGTGCACGGCTACGGTGAGTCCGTCTGGCCCATTTGGGATAGGGGAAAGATTCCAGGTACGTGTAAATATAAATGCTGCGGGTAGTGATCCAAATTCTAGTACCATGAATAATTCGACACACCCAATTTCCATTTCATCTTCACCCGGAGGAATACAGGGGATTGGGCCAGCGAGTGAACATAGTTATTCAATAAATCCTCCGGGAAATTATGAGGATATTGCAATTGACCAGAATGTCTATAGTAATACACCAGCTGAATACACTCTAAACGTCAGGGTGAAAGATGTGAACTGCCCAACATCGGCGTTGGTGATTGGCAATAAGTCCTATATGAAGATATATGGCGGTGAAGTTATGGCGGGCGGTGTAATCGGCGGCAGCGGTGCCTGTACGCCTGCAGTTGGACGCGGTGGTATACATGCCTGGGCAGAAGGCAGTGGGACGGACTACAAAGGGGCATCCTCTCAACTCACTGTATCCGCTCTGCTAGAAATCAACGAATTCTTTTCGGTTTCGCTCCGCTCCCCCGGTAACGCAGTGCCGCCAAAAGGCCTGACTTTTGCCAACGATGATGGCTCACTGCCGTGGGGAGGGGAGTATGCTTCGGGCCGCTGCGTGACGGATTATTATAACGATACTCAGGATGAAACTCTTAATGTAGGGCCTTGGGGAGGCAGCACTGCCGCTACTTTGACTCCCGGACGTCATCAGTACGCCACAAGTCCGAGTGCGACAATTGCCAACAGTGGAGGTTTAACAATCCCAGCAGGTGTGCAAGCCGCGGTATATGTTGATGGGGATGTTCATATTCGTAATAATATTATCTTTGGTCCGGCCGGTGCGACGTGGGAAACGGCGCCAAATTTTGCCCTTATAGTGAGGGGTAGTATATGGATTAATAGAAATGTTACGCGACTTGATGGCTTATATATAGCCCAGACCGGCACTATTTATACTTGTGTTAATAATGTGAATAATAATTTCACTCCAGCTACTATATTTGCTAATTGCCAGAACCAACTCAGTATAAATGGTGGGCTAATTGCCAGAGATGTGAAGTTTCAGCGCCTTCGGGGATCGGTGTTGAATGCCGGTGTGCGTGAAAGACCAATTTTTGCCGATGGGTCATGTGACTCTCCAACCTGTTTTGCGGCTGAAGTCATCAACTACACGCCGCAGGTATGGTTGGCGCCAAGTGGCATGAAACGGCCGGGTGAACCTGACGGAGGTACACCCACAACTAACGCTGGACCATATGATGCCATTAAAGAAATGCCACCAATTTACTAATCCACAGGAAACAACAAAATTTGAAAAAAGTCGTTTACCTTAACCTGCTTATGCTATAATCGGAATTAATTATGAACTCCTTTAGTATGAAAAACGATCACAGTTTAGACTAAAGGAAATTAATAGGGTGGCAATCAAGTGAAATCAATAGAAATAAAACAAAAGTATAATGGGGCTCAAGCCTGATGGGTCTATTAAGTGGCGTGTCCAGCTTTTTTGGGCTTGATATCGGTACGACCGCCATACGGGTTGTGCAACTGCGGGGCAGTGGGCCAACCAAGTCGCTTGTCAAATACGGCTATGTACCAATCGAAAGCACGGTAGCATTATCTGATGCCAAGGCAGACCAACAAAAAGTCTTACAAGCCGTGAAAGATCTTATAACGCAGGCGAAAATCAGTGCAAAAGACGTAGCAGTTGGCTTGCCGTCAAGCAAGGTTTTTACCACTATTGTTGACATGGACAAATTGCCGCAACCTGAGATAGAAAAATCACTCATGTATCAAGCGGATTCACTAATTCCGACTCCGGTAAGTCAGAGCAAATTAGACTGGGCACTCCTAGGAGATTCCCCGAAAGAACCGGGTAAAGTCGAAATAATTTTGAGTAGTGTACCTAATGAATTTGTCGAAGCACGTCTCGACTTGCTCGAATCAATCGGGCTTAATGTGATTGCGTTTGAACCGGAGAATCTGGCACTCGCGCGTGCTTTAACGGCTCCGGAAGCCCAAGCTCCCGTGATGGTGATTGATATCGGCAGCAAAACTACGGATATTGTAATTACGATGAATGGTGCACCGCGTTTGACGCGCTCATTACCAACAGGTACCGATGCTATTGTGCGTTCGGCATTACAAAATCTCAACATTGACGAAAAACAAGCGCAGCAATTCGTTTTTAAATTCGGCCTGGGCAAAGATAAACTTGAGGGCCAAATATATAACGCTATTATTGGTACAGTTGATTTGCTGGTAAATGATATAGACAAATCAATAAAGTTCTTCTTAAGCAGGTATCCGAATTCGCAAATTGAGAGGATTATCGTAACAGGAGGCGCTTCGGTCTTGCCAGAATTTCCTCTCTATCTTGCAAATAAGTTTGGTTTGAATGTCGAAATTGGCAATGCCTGGCGAAATGTTGCCTTTCCGGCTGACCGGCAAAACGAACTCTTGGGTGTATCGAATCATTTTGGCGTAGCGGCTGGGCTTGCGGAGAGGGAGGAGTAACATGATCCAATTCAATCTACTTCCTGATGTAAAAGTCGAATTTATCAAGACACTGAAACTCAAGCGTACGGTAATGGCGGTGTCAATTATTGCGGTTGCTACAGCAATAGGTTTATTATTGCTCATGTTTTCACTTACTGCCGTACAAAAGCGACACGTTAGCAACCTAGACGGCGATATAAGTCGATTAAAGTCGGAACTTGAAAGCACCGAAGACCTAACACGGATTTTGAGTGTACAAAACCAACTCAATGCTTTGCCGACACTTTATAATGGACAACCAGCAGTAGATCGTCTGCCAGGTTATATTGATCAAACCACTCCTTCAGGTATAGGTATAACTGAAATGTCGGTGGATTATTCACTTAGTACTGTCGAAATTATCGGTGATGCCGACAACCTAAAGACATTGAACGGTTTTGTCGATACCCTACGCTATACAACTTTTAAAGATACCACCGACAGCTCACTTGAAATAGAAGGGCAAGCGGCTCCTAGCGCATTTGGGGCAATTAATCTCGTTCAGTTTGGCCGCGACTCTGAAAAAGCAACTTTCACTCTCACCTTTAGTTTTGACCCGGTTATCTTTGACGTCACACGTAATATTTCGCTTACAGTACCATCAATAGTCACCACCCGGGCTGATGTCCCAAGCCCCGATTTATTTAACGGCACGGTACCGGTTGACGGTACAGCAGGAACACAGTAGTAGTTATGGCAAATCCACCCAAAAATACTAAGAAAGCCCAAGTAGATAAAAGTAAGACCTTAATATTTGCAACCGTTACTATGGCTTCAATTGTGGTAGTCGCATTGCTTATGGTCAGCAAAGGCTTATGGGGACAGGCAAGTTACTTAGGCCGTGTAGCTGATAAAAAAGAAGTAGCTGTCAATCAGTTAGAAGCCAATAAAGCGGCAGTAGATGCACTGAAGACGTCATATCAAACCTTTGAATCTCAGGATCCGAATCTACTCGGTGGCAAGCCAGCTGCGGATGGTGACCGTGATGGCAGCAACGCCTCACTGGTACTCGATGCTTTGCCAAGCAAATATGATTTTCCAGCGGTTGCATCAAGTTTGGAAAAACTACTGTTCGGCTATGAGATTAATGCGGTAAGCGGCGCTGCTACTTCGGCTGTTGTTACCCCAGCTCCTGTAACGACTACCACCACCGGTACTACGACTGCCACTACTCAAGCAACAACTCCTACGGGCCCAACAGAGATTCCATTCTCATTTGAAGTAACTACAAATTACAACGGCTTTAAGCAACTCATCAATTCGTTTAAACGCTCAATCCGGCCATTTCATATAACGAAGGTCGAGCTCAGTGGTACGAACAACGCTCTTGACGTAACAGTAGAGGGCAAAACATTCTATCAACTAGAGGGTGGTCTAAAAATAGTGAGCGAGGAGGTAAAATGAAAAAACAAGATTTAATCATCATTGCTATCATTGTCATTTTTGCAGGTATTTTCACCTATTTTATTACTGGAAAATTCATTACCCCAACTAATCAGAAAAAATCTGCCGAAACAGTTACCGCAATAGATCCGACCTTTCCGCTGCCGGATAATACCGTCTTTAACAGCGATGCTGTAAACCCATCCGTAAAAATCAAAATTGCGCCTGGCAAGAACGATAGGCCTTTTGCGAACGAATCGCAGTAAGGAACCACGCGCATGAGCGTACTGTCTGCGTCAACGCAAAAGCAAGTCGAAGAGCAGCTGGTTAAAGCCGGCTTGATCAACCAAGAAAAACTGGATGAGCTGCATGAAAAGGCAGAAAAGGAATTTGCGCCACTATTCTCACTGTTAATAACCGATGGCGGTGTAAACGGTGAGGATCTTACAAAGTCCATCGCCAAAGTTACGAAGGTACCCTATGTCAATTTAAATAATGCGCCGATTGAACAAGAAACGCTTGAACTATTGCCGCAAGAAATAGCTGAACGTTATATGGCAGTGCCTTTGGGTGAAATGCAGCACCGTTTGGTAGTGGCTATGCTAGACGCCGACAATGTCCAAGCGGTAGATTTTTTAAGCAATAAAATCGGCCGCCCGCTCAAAGTCTATGCTGCCAGTGAAGAGGGTATCCGGAGTGTCCTGGCGCGTTACAAAGCGAATATTAACTCTGATATGGGTCAGGCTTTCGGGGATAAAGAAGACATCGAACAACTGGTCGTCGATAATACCAAAGCCAAAGATGTCGGTACATTAGCCCAAGACTCCCCGGTTAGTAAAATATTAACCTCCATTCTTGACTATGCGGCGACACATCGGGCCAGTGATATCCACATTGAACCTACCGAGCATGAACTGAAAGTGCGTTGTCGTATCGATGGCATCTTGCGTGAGGTTATGAAGTTGCCGAAAGCATCGGAGCCGCCTATTGTATCCAGGATCAAGATCTTATCAAATTTGAAAATTGATGAACATCGGATTCCGCAGGACGGCCAATTTACCGTCAAGGTCGGAAATCGTGAAATCGATCTTCGTATAGCGATTGCGCCCGTGGTCTGGGGCGAACAAGTAGTAATCCGTTTACTCGATAAATCCGGTACAAGTTTTAAACTCGAAGATATGGGTTACCGTGGTCGGGCGCTGAGAGCTATTCGAAATGGCATAAAGAGTCCAAACGGTATGATCTTAACCTCCGGCCCAACCGGTTCCGGTAAAAGTACTAGTTTGTACGCCCTGATTCAAGAGATCAAAGATGACAGCATCAATATTGTTACTCTGGAAGATCCGGTGGAATATAAGATGAGTGGCATCAACCAGATCCAAATCAATGCAGATGTCGGCCTGACGTTTGCCAGTGGCCTGCGTTCCATTTTGCGTCAAGATCCCAATGTCGTTATGGTTGGAGAAATTCGTGATGCCGAAACTGCCAATCTAGCCGTGCAGGCAGCCTTGACAGGCCACCTTGTCTTCAGTACATTGCACACAAATTCGGCTGCCGGTATTTTGCCGCGTTTATTGGACATGGGAGTTGAGCCATTTTTGATTGCCAGCACAGTCCGAACGGTTATTGGTCAGCGTTTGGTCCGTCGCCTGCACGAACCCGAGCAGTACGAATCAGATACGGCTGAAACGGGCTTGATCAAGCAGCAAATCGGGCATCTATTACCAGAGAAAGAAAGTGATAAGAAAACGGCCTCAGAAGATTTGGGTTATGAAACCTTGCCTCTTGCTGGTCAAAAAGCTTATACTTTATTTAAGGGCAAAGAATCACCTGACGCACCAAGCGGTTACAAGGGGCGGGTCGGCCTGTACGAGGTCTTTGAAGTCACTGATTCAATCCAAGAATTGATCATGAGACGGGCTACCAGTGCAGAGATTCAAAAAGCTGCCCAGGCTGAAGGTATGATTACCATGCAGCAGGACGGTTACTTTAAGGCACTGGCCGGCGATACTTCTTTGCACGAGATCTCTCGGGTAGCATCGGAAGACAAGGCATAAGGGGGAAGAGAACGAATGGTACAAATCATTAACATATATAAAGAGGGCATCTAAAATGGCCGCTTCTGGACAACCACGCATTGAGCTTTTGCTCGAGGAAGTTATCAAGAAAAAAGCCTCTGACTTGCACTTACAAGTTGGATTACCGCCTATGTTACGTGTTGATGGCTCCTTGGTGCCAGCCACGGGCGCTGACAGCTTAACAGAAGAATCAATAGAAGCTTTAATTTTTTCAATTTTAGACGAAGATCAAAAGCAAATTTTGCTGAAAGATAAAGAATTTGATTTCAGTTTTGCCTTTGGTGACTTGGGTAGATTTCGTGTCAACGCCTTCCATGAAAGAGG
Organism: bacterium; assembly: GCA_030855955.1. Classification (GTDB taxonomy): domain Bacteria; phylum Patescibacteriota; class Saccharimonadia; order Saccharimonadales; family JACDBH01; genus JALYQY01. Next base: position 27,410 of record JALYQI010000042.1, read on the forward strand.
CAACCTGGCAGCTGCCCTTCGCTTAATCCCGAATGAACTTTTGACCGTAGAACAACTCGGTTTACCGCCAGTTGTCAGCAAATTTACGGAATACCCACGGGGACTAGTTTTGGTTACGGGCCCGACGGGTTCGGGCAAGTCGACGACACTTGCGGCTATGATCCATAAGATTAACGCTGAACGAGCCAGCCACATTGTGACTATTGAAGACCCGATTGAATTTACTCACAAAAGTAACCGTTCGGTGATTGTACAGAGAGAAGTCCACTATGACACCTTTAGCTTTAGTGCGGCACTTAGGAGTAGTTTGCGTCAAGACCCTGATGTCGTTTTGATTGGAGAAATGCGTGACCTTGAGACTATAGCTGCAGCAATCACTATCGCTGAAACTGGTCACTTGGTATTTGCGACCTTGCACACTAATTCGGCAGCACAAAGTATCGACCGTATGATCGACGTTTTTCCGCCGCATCAGCAACCTCAGATCCGCGCCCAATTAAGTAATATCTTGATGTCCATTTGTTCGCAGCGACTGATTCCGGCTATCGGTGGTGGACGCATTGCCGCTGCTGAAATAATGGTCGTAACTCCAGCGGTGCGTAATATCATCCGTGAGGGTAAAAGCCACCAGTTAGACGCGGTTATACAAACTGGTGCCGAGTTTGGCATGCAAAGCATGGATAGGACGCTTGTTAATCTGATTCACGCTGGTAACATCAGCTATGACGAAGCCCGCAATTATGCGATTGATCTAGATGAAATAGATAGGTTGATGAGAGGATAAGATGTTAACGTTCAGTTATACGGCCCGCAACAGCCAAACAGGTAAAAAGATCAAAGCTGAAGTTCAAGCTGACTCGGAAGCGTCAGCGGCTAAGTTAATTCAAGCCGAGGGTTTATCACCACTGGAAATTAAAATGAAAGAAGGTGGCGCTAATAATCTCATTACGCGTTTCAAGAACCGTATTAAGCCAAAAGACCGGATTCTATTTGCCCGTCAGCTATCGACGCTGATAAACGCCGGCTTGCCGCTGGTACAATCTTTGCGCAGTGTCTTTGACCAAACACAAAGCAAACCGCTCAAAGTCGTTATCAGCCAGGTAATTAATGATGTCGAAGCTGGTACCGCTTTTTCTGTGGGATTAGGGCGGCACCCTCGGGCGTTTAATCAAATTTTTGTCAGTCTTGTTGCGGCGGGTGAAGCCTCTGGTACGCTTGATAAAGCCCTTGAGCGCATCGCTTTTCAACAGGAAAAAGATGCCGAAATAATAGCCAAAGTCCGCGGAGCTTTGGCATATCCCGGCATAGTGGTCTTAGTAATGGTGGGAGTGGTTGGCTTTATGGTTGTCAGTGTATTGCCCCAGGTTGAAAATATTTATAAGGACATGAAGGGTGCAAGCTTACCTATAACCACTAAGATTCTTCTGGCTGTGTCTCATTTTGTGATAGATTTTTGGTGGCTTACGCTCATAATCTTAGGTGTATTAATATTCTTCACTACAAAATGGGCACGTAGTGGGCCAGGTAAATTAGTAGTAGATAAGGCAAAAATGAAAATGTGGCCACTTGGCCCATTGTTTATGAAACTATATATGGCACGTTTTGCACGCACTGCAACAACATTAGTCTCTAGCGGTGTGCCGCTATTACAAGTACTTGATATAACCGCTAAATCTATTAATAACGTCCATGTCGAAGCGTCGCTTGTCAAAGCGATCGATAAGGTTAAGGGTGGTAAAGCGCTATCTACGGCAATTGAAAATGATCCAAACTTCTTACATCTTGTGCCGCAAATGCTTAAAATCGGTGAGCAATCCGGCCAGATTGAAGAGATGCTTGCGAAAATTGCCGACTATTTTGAGAAAGAAGTAGACCAGCAGATTAAAACCATTTCTACTATTATCGAGCCGGTCATGATGGTATTGCTTGGCATTGTTGCGTTCGTGCTTGTAAGTGCGATTTTGCTACCAATTTACGGATTAGCAGGCCAGCAAGGCCTTGGCGGCTAATACGCTGGGGATAAATAGCAGTATAATGCTTGTGTTTAAGTTTAAGGAACTGTATTATCAGTCTATATAAGTAGTAACATGCACAAGTCAAAGGGGGCATTTGCAATATGTTAAGTAGAATTAAAAATAACAACAAAGGCTTCACTATCATCGAAGTCTTGATCGTCCTGGCTATCGCCGGTCTGATCATGCTGATCGTGTTCTTGGCAGTACCTGCTTTGCAACGCAACCAGCGTAACAACGCACGTAACAGTGATGCCTCACGTATTTCTGCTGCCGTGACAGAATGTCTCGCCAACAGAAACGGATTAACTGCTAGCTGTGATACACAAGCAGAAATTGCCGCAGGTAATACCTCGCAGATTGCTACCTACGGTGTAGGCACGGCTTCTTCTCTGACATCTGCAGCGGTCAGCTTTGGTGCAGCTGCTGGTGGTTGTACGGCTGACGGTACAGCAACCGCTGCAGGCGCAGGTGCACGTAGCTTCTCAGTGTTATACCAGCTTGAAAGCGGTGGAGCGGACATAACCCGCTGTATAGCTTCGTAAGAAAGCTAGATTAGTAAAAACAGGCCCGGAAGAGGGCCTGTTTTTATGGTAGTATAATACTTATGATTATTTTGGTTATAGCTGCCTTAGGCTTAATTTTGGGCAGTTTCGTTAATGCGCTCGTATGGCGGGTCTATATGCAGGAAAAAGAGTCCAGTAAGGCTAAAAAGGACGCTGTACTTCCTCCTGCAGATGATCTATCTATTCTTAAGGGCCGTTCAATGTGTCCTCAGTGTAAGCATCCGCTAGCTGCTAAGGACCTTATCCCTGTCATTAGCTGGCTGATCTTGCGTGGCAAGTGCCGATACTGCCATAAACCAATTAGCAGGCAGTATCCCTTGGTTGAGTTGGCAACCGCCGGTTTATTTATACTCTCAGCCTTACTTTGGCCAAGGCCAGACAATGATGCTATAAATTATAATTTTGTTATTAACCTAGTAGTTTGGCTGAGTGTGATGATTCCGGGGTTTATGGCACTTATTGTGTATGACTTACGCTGGATGCTTCTTCCAAACCGGATTATCTATCCTATGATAGTGATAGCTTCCATATTGGCTTCGTTTAACATTATAAGCGCAGATAATGTTATTTCTGCTCTCATTAATACGGGTACTGCTGTGGCTATAGCCGGAGGTATATTTTACTTGTTGTTTGTAGTATCAAATGGCCGCTGGATTGGCGGTGGGGACGTAAAATTAGGCCTATTAATAGGGTTACTACTGGCAAAGCCGGAACTGGCTTTTCTTATTTTGCTACTGGCGTCAGTTCTGGGAACTCTTTTTGTGGTGCCGGGGTTGCTTTTAAAGAAGGTAACTACGAAAAGTCGTATACCTTTTGGGCCTTTTCTCATTATTGCAGCAATTATCGTAAAGCTCTTTGGTGCAACGATGTTCAAGTGGTATGAAAACTTCCTGCTCGGACCTGTGTAAAAATTCCATAATAACAAGAGTTGCTTATGCTATACTACCTCTATGATACGCTGGCTGCGGATGCGTCAGCTTGCTCGACCGAGACAAGCTCATCGGTCGGGGGCAGGCTATACCATTACTGAGACTTTGATTGTATTGGCGGTAACTACTGTAATGTTTACTGCAGTCGCTTTGCTTTTTAGCGGGCGCCAAGCTCGTACCGAGTTTACACAGGCGGTGCGAGATTTTGAAGGAAGGCTTGAAACGCTTATTAGCGAAGTTGTCAACGGTCATTATTCCTCAAATGGATTTAAATGTATTCCAAGTGCGAGTGGACCACCGGCAATTACTGCCACTCCTGGTAATACGGGATCAAGTGAAGACTGTATTTTTGTTGGCAAAGTTATACAAGCTGACCCTTCTTTAACAAGCTCCAAAATACTTACCTTAATAGGCCGTCGCACGGTAAGCGTAAATAATTCGGATAACGTGAATTCGATGACTGAAGCTCAACCCGTAGTAGCGACAGCTGTTGATTTTAATTATAATCACAATTTCCAGCTTGAACTGGAAAGGTTTTTAACATTGGATACGAATACGGAAATCGCTGCAATTGGTTTTATTAATAAATTCTCACGAGGAGTGAATACTTCAGGGTCGGGAAACGCCGACCTCGTTGACCTATATGGGTTATTGGGGCCAGCTGGCACGGACCTAACCCCCACTGCCAATAGGGTTAATTTAGCGAGCTTCAATGAATTGACCCGAGGTGTAAGGGTATGTTTGCATGGCCAGAATAATCAGCGCGCCGAAATTACCATAGGCGCAAATGGAAACCCTACTAGCTTAGTGAGTACGCTCGATACAAGAATGGTAGGACCTTGTAGTGTCTAAATTCAGTATTCGAAACCAGAGCGGAGATACTATTGTTGAGGTACTAATAGCTGTAGCAATAATCAGTATGGTTCTTGCAGTAGCATATGCCACTATGAACCGTAATATCCAGACGATGCGTGATAACCAAGAGCGTAGTGAGGCTGCTAAATTAGCACAGGGGCAGGTGGAGGCTCTCAAACAGGCATGGGGTACTACAACCGGTAGGCAAAGCATCAATTTAAGGATAAACGGGCCATTTTGCATAAGCAATGGAAGTGCTGTATTTTCGGGAACAAATACGGTCCTTAGTTCCATTACTGCAGATCGATTTAATAATTACGTCACTGAATGCAGGAGCGGTTTTTATAGGTTTGGGATCAGACACAGCGCAGGAGTATTTACTGTTTATTCCCGCTGGGATCAATTGGGACGTAATACTCGTGGTGAAATAGTAATAGCATATAGGCTAGAATGATGAGAATACATAAAAAACAACACGGATTTACTATTGTTGAGCTAATGATAGCTACAGCGGTATTTTCTATTGTATTGCTGATTTGCTCTTTTGCAATCATTCACATAGGTAAAATGTACTATAAAGGAGTGATTACAAATCGCACTCAGGATACGTCGCGCCGTTTAATAGAAGATGTATCAAGCAGCATTCAGTTTGGAGCTACTTCTGAGGATCCAGATCTCTTTAGGCGTACAGGGGCAGCCACCTATAGCGGTGTCAATGTCGAGTCTTTATGCATCGGAAGTGTGCGTTACAGTTATAGCCGCAATCATTTTGTAGGGCAAATTAGACATGTTTTATGGCGGGATGATGTTACTACCAATCAATGCACTCCAAGAAACATCACACTTAATACTCCCTCCAGTAATGGGCAAGAACTACTCGGATCTAATATGCGTTTACCGCAAGGGATTACAGCCAACCCTGTCGGCCAGTTATGGCAAGTTAGTTTACTGGTTAGTTACGGGGACAATGCAGATCTCTTTACTAATAGTAGTCTCAATGTTTGCCGGGGCGTAAGCGCTGGAGGTCAATTTTGTGCTGTATCTGGATTTACAACTAGTGTTATGAAAAGGTTATGATAGGGGTATTAGAATGAGTTTATTAAGGAGTACAAAATCAGACGTCGGTAAAGACCAGCAAGGTCTGATCGCTATTTTTTCCGTTTTAATTATCATGGGTATTTTGACTTTAATGACAATTGGATTCACGAATATAACACGTTTGGCTCAGCGAAGATCCCTAGATGACGCCTTAAAGACTCAGGCTTTTTATGCTGCCGAAAGTGGCGTTAACTCGGTGTTGACCGGTATAAATGATGGAACGATTGACGACGAGACAAACACTTGCAATGAACTAAGCAGTGTCATAGATTATGCTATAGATAATACGCGCGGGATTGCCATTAGCTGTCTGCTGGTAGATCCTACCCCGACAAGTTTAGAATATGATGATGTCTCAGAGGCAGGTCTCGGGGAGCCAGTCATAGCTAAAATCACGTCTGCCAGCGGGGCACTAATTGACCGGCTGCGGTTTGAATGGGACTCAACCAGCGGCACGGCCCATGGCATCAACTCGGCGTCGATACTGCCAGGTAATCAGGGCCCAACTTTGCTAGATGACGCCAGCTGGGGTAATAATGTCGGTATGGTGCGGGTTGACCTTGTACCAGCCAGTGTAGCGCCCAGTAACAGAGCTGGGCTAGTGAACAGGGGGCATGTATTTTACTTGTATCCGACCAGCGATTCCTCGGTAGCTTCTAGCGCGACCACTGCCGCATTTCAGGGAGCCCTTGAACAAGGCGGGACTCTCTATACTCGTTGTAACAGCCCCGGTACATACCGCTGTATTGGAAATATTAATGTGTTCCCAGCCGCAAATTCTTACTATATCCGAATTTATTCGTATTATAATCCGATAAAACTCAAAGTGACGCTTCTGACAGCCGCTGGAACCGAACTTGAAATGAACGATGGGCAGGCAGTGATTGACTCGACAGGGCAAGCCAATGATGTATACCGTCGTATCCAAGTGCGGTTACCGCTTACCCCAGACATAGATGGCTTGCACGAAGTGTTTGCGCTTTTCAGCGGGGATTCCATCTGTAAAAGGTATATCGGAGTGCCTGCGCCGGGCAATACGGTAGTAGATGTACCGGCAGGCGTTAATGATCCAGCTTGTAATATAAACTAGCGTTCTTTGCCATGGAATTTTTGATGCACTTCTTTTAGATGGGGATCTGTAACATGGGTATAAATCTGGGTAGTTGCAATATTGCTATGTCCAAGCATGGCTTGCACCGAGCGTAAGTCTGCCCCGTTCATCAACAAATCGGTCGCAAAGCTGTGTCGCAGCGTGTGTGGACTGACATGTTTTGTAATGCCTGCCAGCAAGGCATAACGAGCGACTAGCCGCTGTACGCTCCGGGCGGTCAATCGATAAAAATTGCCGTCCAATGATACCTTTTTATTGCCGCTCGTGCGCATAAACAGGGGTTTTATGTTATCGTCGCGCTTATCCAAATACCTTTGTACCCATTCGGAGGCGGCTTCACTAATAAAGATAGGCCGGTCTTTTTGACCCTTGCCCCTAACCATGAATTCTCGGCGTTTCAAATTGATATGATCACGATCTAGCCCGACGAGTTCCGAGACGCGTAGGCCACTAGAAAACAGTAATTCAATAATTGCCCGGTCACGTAAACCAGTAACAGTTGTAATATCAGGTTGGCTAAATAAACGATCTAATTCTTCGGGGTTTAAAAAAGTAACTTGTTTACGGACAACTTTTGCCAGCTCGACTTTTTCGGACGCAAGGGCAGCGATGTCCCGTTTGGCACAATATTTTAAAAAACTACGCAGTGCAATCAAATGATAATTCTGGGTATTCTTTTGCAGCTCGTCAGACACGTTGGTGCCCAGCCGGTTCAGCCACAAACGCCATTTGCGTATTAACTCCGCATCGATATCGGCAATCCCTAAATCTTCTCCAGCAAAATCTAAAAGGCGGGTAAGGTAGTGATCATAATTTGCAATAGTCTTCTGTGAACGGTTCTGTTCTATTTCCAGGTATTCTAAAAAATCAGTTTTTGCTTTGCTAAATAACATAACCATATTCTAAATTGCAGTCTAACAGATGTAAAGCTGAGTAATAAAAGTGTTCAAAGTCTTATCTGTTAGCAGTAGTAAAATAGACTATACTTTGATACAATTCATTAAACTTAAATAGGAATACTTAATGGAACGTACATTGATCATACTAAAGCCCGATGCGGTTAAAAGAGGTATTGTCGGGGAAATACTTTCTCGTTTTGAACGAGTGGGTTTAAAAATTGTTGGCACAAAAATGTTGCGGCCTAACTATGAGCATTATCACAGGCATTACGAGGGAATAAGTGGCATGGTTTCTCGCCGTGGCCAAAAAGCCTTTGATGTGACACTTGAAATGATGCAAGAAGGTCCAGTTATCGCTATCGTTTTAGAAGGCATTGAAGCTGTTAGTCTTGTTCGTAAAATGGTAGGCACGACGGAGCCAAAAAGTGCGCTACCTGGAACAATTCGCGGTGACTATGCCCACATTAGTTTTAACCATGCCGACAAAGAAAGCATTGGTACACCAAACATTATCCATGCCTCGGGTGATGAAAAAGAAGCTGAGTCGGAAATTTCGCATTGGTTTAGTGATAGCGAGCTATTTGATTATGAAACTGTATACGAAACATATACTTTAGCTCGTTCTCGAAAAACTAAAAATTAGGCTTTATAACAGGGGTAGTGTACAATCTTATGACGAACGCCCCCGTAGTTCAATGGATAAAATAATTCCGTCCTAAGGAAAAGCTCTAGGTTCGAATCCTGGCGGGGGCACCAAAACTACCGCAGTACTGGTACAATACTCTTATGGCTAAAAAAGGCGAAACAGTTCGCTATTTTAAAGAACAGTTCGAAGACGAGGAAGTCCTATTAGTTTTCCGTAAACACCCAGTCGTAATGCGCCGGGCTTTGATCTATAGCTCACTGTCATTATTACTCGGGACAATTCCCTCGCTTATTAAACCAGAATTCAGCTGGTTCTTCGGTGGCCTGGGCGCAGGGCTTTTACTCGCAGTCATTGTCTTTATGCCGTTTTGGATTAGTTGGTACTACAGTGTATATATTGTAACGGACCAGCGCCTTATACAGATCACGCAAAAAGGAATGTTTCATCGTAGTATGGTTAGTTTTGGGCTTAATCAGATCCAGATGGTTAATTATGAAATTGGTGGCTTTGAAGAGACAGTGTTAGGATTTGGTACAATAGTCATACAAACTTATGTTGGGAG
>JALYQI010000056.1 GCA_030855955.1 bacterium
GGGCACAGTTAGGTCTGGCTTATTTACTTCAATACATTGTTCGCAGGCGCGGCTGGGCAAATTGGCAAACACTAGCGGCTGGACTCTTATGGTTGAGCTTTTTACCAAATGGTTTTTATTTGGTAACAGATTTTGTGCACCTGAACGTATCGTTGCCCGCCACACTGTTGTTTGACGCGGTTTTATGCATGAGTTTTGCTCTTACCGGCCTAATACTGGGTTGCAAGAGCACATATCTTATCCATAACGTACTTATAAAGCGAGTAGGCGACAAAATAAGCTGGGGAATTATCTTAAGTGTCTTACTACTATCCGGCTTTGCGATGTATCTGGGCCGGTATTTGGGGTGGAACAGTTGGGACTTATTTGCCAATCCTTTTTATATTTTATTCGATTTATTCTCGCGCTTCGGAAGTGCTCAGGAACTGCTGGCAACCATGCGAACGACCGTATTATTTTTTGCTTTCAATGCCAGCGTTTACGCGGCGTTTTATAGCGCTGTGACGCGCCTGAACATGGTTAAATAGAGTATACTATCTCCTGAGACATGGACATTATTCAAGGCTTGGTAGCTGAGGCGATTAAAAATGTGTACGGCATCGAAGCCGAGGTGGTGTTAACGCGCCCTGATGAACAATTTGGTGATTATGCGACCAATGTGCCACTACAATTAAGTAAAAACTTAGGTATATCGCCGCGCGAGATCGCCGATGCGATCGCTGCCAAACTCAAACACGAATCGATCGCAAGAGTGGAAGTCGCCGGGCCGGGTTTTATTAATATTACCTTGAGTGACAAAGCAATATTTGAAAATGTGAAGTCTAAGACAGCTCAAAGCTTGCAGGGTAAAAAGATTTTGGTAGAATATTCGGATCCTAATCCATTTAAGCCGCTGCACGCTGGACATCTTTATACCACTTTGATGGGCGACATGATCGCACGCCTAATTGAACAGGCTGGGGCTGAAGTGGTACGTCTTAATTACGGCGGTGACGTCGGCCTGCATGTGGGTAAGGCGATGTGGGCAATCATTAAACACCTAGGCGGAGATTTCCCAGACAAATTAGCTGAAATTCCAGAAGCTGAGCGACCTACTTGGCTAGGTGAAAAATACATTGAGGGCAACACGGCCTATGAAAGTGACGAAACCGCCAAAGCCGAAATCGTAAACGTCAACAAGGGGGTTTACGATATACACGCTAGAAACGATCATGATTCGCCGTTCGCGTTAGTTTACTGGTCCAGCCGGCAGTGGAGTTACGACTATTTTGAGCAGCTGTACCGCACTTTACAGGTGCACGACTTTGACCGCTTTATTCCCGAAAGCGAAGTTACTCCTATAGGCTTAAAAACCGTCCAGGAACAGCTTGAAAAGGGAACATTCAAGCGCAGCGACGGCGCTGTGGTATTTGAAGGTGAACAGTTCGGCCTGCACACCCGCGTCTTTATAAACTCGGAAAGCTTACCGACGTATGAGACCAAAGACATTGGTCTAAATCTTATGAAATGGCAGGATTATCACTTTGACAAATCTATTATTATTACCGCTAACGAGCAGACGCAGTATATGCAAGTGGTACTGAAAGCTGTTGAGCAGTTTGAGCCCGAACCAGTACATCGTACCAAGCATTTGACGCACGGAGTCGTAAAATTGCAGGGCGGCGTGAAAATGAGTTCACGGTCAGGTAACGTCGTAACAGCATTAGAAATCATTGATGCTGCAAGAGCCGCAGGGCTGGCATCTGGTACTAACCCAAGTGAGGAGACAATTTTGGCAGCGGTAAAATATGCATTCACTAAAAACCGTTTAGGCGGTGACATTATTTATGATCCTGTCGAATCAATAGCACTGGAGGGTAATAGCGGACCATACATGCAGTATGCCCATGCCCGAGCCCGCAGTATTCTCGCAAAACATACAGAACACAAGTTTGTTGATTTTAGCGATATTAAATTTCAACCTGGCGAACGTACTTTATTGCGCAAAATAAGCGAATATAATGAAGCTGTTGATCAGGCCACTCTGGAACTAATGCCGCACTATATCTGTACATACTTGTATGAGCTGGCCCAAACTTTTAACCGTTTTTATGAACAAAACCGGGTCATCGGGGATGAGCGGCAAGAGGTGCGTCTCGTCCTTGTGCAAACCTATGCCGACACTCTCAAAAACGGCCTAAGCCTTTTAGGTATCCACGCCCCAGACACAATGTAGCCATCTGTTATTATAGTAGTAACTAAGGAGACGATATGGCGAAGAATGAACCGGTGAGACCGACAACGGGCCAGATTGCCAAGGATTTGGTAACCAAGGCCAAAGAAGAACTTTTAGAACAAGAGGAAAAGCGCCTCAAGAAACAAGCCAAAGGATTCATGGAATTTGTGCGCGAACAGGGCGTGGTAGGCCTTGCGGTTGGCTTGGCAATAGGCACCGCGGCAACGGTATTCGTGAAATCCATTGTTGATAATATGATTATTCCGATTATCGGGGCGGTGCTGCCGGGTGGCACGGATTTAGCCGGCAAGTTTGTGTGCCTTACCAGCCGTGATGGGGCTTGTATTAATAAATTGGCTTGGGGGGCGGTGGTCAGCAATTTTATTACATTCTTAGCGGTAGCGGCGGTGATTTACTTTGTCGTCAAAGGTTTCAAACTTGATAAATTAGACAAGAAAAAAGAAACATAAACGCATTGTTGTATACTGTTAAGTAACAATTAATCCTCTAAGGAGAAACAATGTATATCGTCAAAGTTTTAAAGCGCCGTGACGCGGCTTCTGTGGTTGTGGCTGTGGTTTTAGCCATGATTTTATTACCGGTTCTACAGAGCACAACTGCCTATCTCGCCAGCGACCTAGTCGGTACCAATAGTGTGTTCGGGGCAGCACCATCGTGGAAAGAACTCTACTTGCAACCTTTGGTGGCAGCATTGTTCCAAGTTGTATTGCTTGAGCTTGGTCTACGTCTGATGGTTGCCTTGCGAGCCATACTAGTGCGCCGCGTCAAGTAGGATTGCTTACAGTACATAAGCTTACACTCAGCTGTATAATACAAATATGCAGCTGACTGATACTGAGTGGAAACAGAAGTTAACGCCAGAGCAATATGCGGTGTTAAGAGAAGGCGCCACTGAGCAGGCCTTTACAGGCGCTCTACTGCAGAATAAAAACAGCGGTGATTATGTTTGTGCAGCTTGTGGGGCTATATTATTTGATTCAAATACCAAGTTTGAAAGTGGCTCGGGCTGGCCTAGTTTCTATGATGTTAGTAAAAGCGATGCAGTCACGCTAAAAGTAGATAGTTCACATGGGATGGAGCGAACGGAAGCAGTCTGCACAAATTGTGGCGGCCATCTTGGGCATGTTTTTCATGATGCACCAGATCAACCCACGGGAATGCGGTTTTGTATAAATTCCGCCGCGCTAGACTTTAAACCGAAAGGTAAATCATGACTATTTCTACCGACAAAAACGGCATTTGTGTTGAGCTGCATGGGAGGGAACAGTTTTGGTCGTTGCGGGCCAAAGTCACCATCCCAACAAACACGATTACAGATGTAAGATTTGAACCAAAATTTCAGGATTGGCGCAAATGGCAAGTCCGTATGCCGGGTACGCATGCCCCAAAACTCTTGTTAGCTGGCTCGTACTGGACTGAAGAGGGTTGGGATTTTCTGTACGTAAAACGGCCGATCGGCTTTATGCACCCCCGGGTTGAGGACGTGCTTGTAGTAGAAACCGACCAAAACCGCTACAAACGGATTGTGGTTTCGCTGGACGAAGCCGAAAGTACGGGTATTATAAAGTGGTGGAACCAGAACAAACTCCCAGTCTCAAAGTCCAAGAAGACGACCGCCAAGAAGTCGTCAACCACGTCCCGGAAGCCTACAAAGCACAAGTAACTCCAGTCAAGCCTATGCGACGAAAAAGGCCATTACTGATTATCGCTGGTGTTATTTTGCTGTTTGTGCTAATTGCAGCAGTTTATTTATTATTTATAAAAAAAGACTCCTCGGCACCGGCGGTCAACGAGCCGCAAAACAATACTTCAACTGAGCCGGTTGAGAAACCAACCACCATTCAAATGCTGGCAACAGGGGACTGGATAGCGCACGATAGTGTTAACGCTCAAGCCAAATCTGGCGATAATTATGATTACGCACAATTTTTGACGGCCATGAAGCCGTTTTTTGCTGACAGTGACATCAATTTTTGTAACCAAGCGACGTTAGCGGGCGGGGAAGAGTACGGTATTAGTGGCTATCCGGTTTTTAATGCTCCGACCAAGTGGATTAGTGATATGAAGGGCTTTGGTTGTAACCTTATCAATACCGGAACCAATCACACCAATGACAAAGGGCAGGGGCCGATTACCGCCCAGGCTGAGGAATGGGACAAGCAACAAGGGGTACTAGCTGTAGTGGGCGCGAACCGCAGCGCCGAAGAACAAAAAAAAGTTCGGTATTTTGAAAAAGACGGCGTGAAGTTTGCATTTCTTTCCTTCGTCACGTATTCCAACTCACCGAACCCAAATCCGTATAGTTTGAACCGCTTTGATTCCGAGCTATACGAGCCGCAGATGAAAGAGGCAAGGGAAAAGGCTGATATTGTGATTGTTAGCATGCGCTGGGGAACCGAGTATTCACCTGGGATAAACGCTGCTCAGGAAACTGCGGCGCAGAAGCTGGCCAATTTAGGCGCGGATATTGTCTTAGGCCACGGGCCACACGTGCTCGAACCGGTTAAGCGGCTCAAAGGCAAAGATAACCGTGAGACAATAGTATGGTACAGCTTGGGTAATTTCTTAAACACACAAGTAGAGATAGAAGCATTAACAGGCTGTGTAGCGCAATTTGACATCGATATCGCGACAAAAAAAGTCACTCAGAACATGTGCCTGCCGTTTTATATGCACTACGAATGGACGGCAGAGGAAAAAGCCAAAGAAGAATTACTAGCGCGCAAGAACTTACAAATATTGCCGCTATTTAACGCTGACGAATTAATGGCTAAATCACAACTTAGGACGACGGTAACTGAGCAAATGGACCGCATCCGTAAAGTCGTAAACACTTTCACCGAAATCCCTATCCAAAACGCCACCGATTTATAAATACTCGGGGGCGGCTGGGAGGCCGAAGAATTCTTCGAGGGTCTTTTCGCCAGTCTTGTTCATTTCAGTTGATAATTCGCGGCCGACCCAGCGCATATGCCATGGTTCGTAAGCATATCCTGTAATAGCTTCTTTACCTTTGGTATAGCGGATAATAAAACCGTATTTGTGCGCATTGGCGGCCAGCCATTTACCTTCAGGCAGATCTTCAAAACAGGTTTTTAGGTGGCATTGTTGACTGACGGACGTAGCGTCAAAACTCAAACCTGTTTGGTGCTCGCTCGTTCCTGGTCGGGCGCTTAGACGATCTGCTTCGGCTTGGCCATCTTGGGCAACGTAAGAATTATAAAATTGGCGCTGCAGGGCAACAGATCGGAAACCGCTGCCAAATACCAAGGTAACGTTATTCTCACTGGCATCGGCAAACATGGCTTTAAGATCTGGTACAGCTTGATTAGAGTATTTCATTTGCTCGCTGCTGGCACCAAGGCGCAACTTTACATCAGGTACGACTAAATCAGCCGGCTGATAGCCGTCAGGCAAGGGACGGGTTTTGTTGACTACCCACCAGGGGCTGGCGGGCTTATCAAGCGCGTATTTGGCTTTATTAAAACCGCTAGGTTCATCTTGCGGTGCTTCTGTTCTTGAAGGCTCTTGCTCATCCTGGGACTGGTTCGTGTTAGTGCTCTCGGGCTTTTCGGTAAAGACGTCGCGGAACTTCAATAAGCCAAAAACGCCAGCGGTGAGTAGTATAATTACACCTAAACTAATAAGTAATTTTTTTGGCATAGTTGCATTTTACCGCGATTAGTGAGAAGATGACATGTTTTATCTGTTAAAATGGAGTTAAATATGGGAATAGACAGGGTAATGCCAACAAAGCTCCTATGGATGGATTTGGAGTTTACGGGCTTTGAATATGGCAAAGATATAATTTTGGAAGTCTCTGTAGAAGTGACTGATTTTGATTTTCGTACCCTTGGTAATTACGAAGTACTAATCAAGAATGATCCGAAATTGATGGTCGAGCGGATGAAACTCAATACCTTTTGGCAGGATCACCCGGAAAACCGCGATAATTTTTTAAATCACAACGACGAAGGTAAACCGAAAGAAGAAGTCGAAAATGAATTGATTGCATTCGTGGAACAGCATTTTGGCTCAGAGCCGGCAATCTTAGCTGGCAACTCGATTCATTCGGACAGGGCGATGGTGCGAGCGTGCTGGCCAGCGCTTGATTTGCGCTTGCATTACCGCATGCTCGATGTCACTAGCCTGAAGATCCTGATGCAAGGCAAGTTCAACGTTGAATATGACAAGCGCAACAACCACCGCGCCTACGACGACATTCAGGAATCTATAGCCGAACTGCAATACTACCTGGATTGGCTGAAAATCAATGCGTGAAGTGCTACTAGAACTTCGTGAACCGCAGGAGAAGGCGATGATACGCCAATATTTGATGTCAACTGGATTTGTATATGAAGATGATGGTGAAGTCTTTGATCCTGTCACACCTGCGAAAGACAGGCCTAGGGTAGACTGGCCGACGGCAGATTTTATCATCCAGGCAGATCCGGACCGGGCTTACGTGTATAGAACCTGGTATCCATCAACGATAAGAGAACGCAATCTGGCTGGGTTTTTAGTGGATGTCTCCCAGACCGTCGCTAGTGCTGAACCGGTTGTTGCGGTAGTAGAGAAAATACCAGTGGAGCCCTTGGTCATTGGGCAGCAAACGGTACTGGCAGGAATTGAGACCGGCGTGATTTACAGGATTGCCCAAAGATACGACAGTCGTTTTATCAACGCAGCTTCGGCTACAGCAGCCCGGGCTTCACTGGGGCTCCGCTACGAACCGTATTTCAACCAGGTGGATGTTGTGCTTAGCGCCGCGCTTGGCCAATCAACGAATGTTTACAAACTCACAGCGCAAGCAGCAAAGGACATGTTTACAAACAATGTTTAAGCCCAAAATTTACTTTGCGTGTTCTATCCGTGGCGGCAGAGAAGATGCTGCCTTGTACTGGCAACTCGTTAAGTATCTTAAAATGCATGCGGATGTATTGTCGGAAATATTTGTAAATAAAAAGTTAACGCTTCAAGGAATGAAGGCACCTGAAAAAGACATTTGGAAGAAAGACATGGATTGGATAAAAGATGCAGACGCGATTATAGCCGAAGTGTCACAGCCTAGTCTTGGTGTTGGGTATGAAATTGCGAAAGCTGAGACTATGAAGAAGCCGGTGCTATGTCTATACCGGCCGAGTGAGGGTAAAAAATTATCCGCTATGATAGTCGGCAGCCCTGGAGTGATAGTGGTTGAATACAATAAATTGAGTATTGCCGAACATGCCATTGTAGATTTTTTAGCAAAACTGCAACCGCTGCAAACGAGGGCAGTGTAGGAG
>JALYQI010000018.1 GCA_030855955.1 bacterium
GGACCAAGCAGCTACAGAAGAACAAGCGTAACGCCCGTGTCTTTGAGGTTAAGCAGATGAGATTCGGCCTCAAAATCAGCGACCATGATCTAGGCGTCAAGTTGCGCAAAATTACCGAGTTCCTCCAAGAGGGTCACAAAGTCAAGATTGCCATCGTCTACCGCGGCCGTGAGAATGCTCACCGCGACATCGGCTTTAAGCTAGCGACCAGGGTTATCGAAAGTTTCCAAGAAACTGTCACGGTTGACCAACCACCCCAACTAAATGGTAAACAGTTAATATTCGTCATAAGGAGTAACAATAATGCCCAAACTAAAAACTCATAGCGGCACAAAGAAACGCGTGCGTATCACCAAGAACAACAAGGTTCTCCTGCGGAGCGCGGGTGCTAATCATTTGTTACAAAAAAAAAGTGCCAGTCGCAAGCGTACGTATGCTGGGACTAAAGTTATGACTGGCAAGGCTGCTAAAAACATTAAACTAAAATTAGGAGTCTAGTATATGCGTGTTAAAAGAGGCGTTACCTCTCATCAGCGGCACCAAAAAATCCGTCATGCAACCAAAGGTATGACCCGACCGAATCGATCAAGCATCCGACGCGGCCGTCAGGCAGTTATAAAAGGTTTGGAACACGCTTACCGGGATCGCCGGAATAAGAAGCGTACATTCCGCGCATTATGGAATGCCCGCATTAATGCCGCCGCTCGCTTGAATGACACTACATACAGCCGTTTAATTGCCGGGCTAAAAGCTGCTAATATTACACTTGATCGCAAAGTCTTGAGTGAACTTGCCGTTTCAGAACCGAAAGCATTTGCAGCAGTCGTAAAAGCCGCTCAAAAATAAACATTTTATTTGTATTATTGCCACTTTATAACAGGGGTGGCTTTTTATTTTAGGAGGAGTTATAATGTTTCTGCCAGATCTTCGGCTAATCGCCTGGGCAAATTGCCTAGGAGGAAAGTCCGGGCAGCAAAGGGAAAGACAGTTGCTAACGGCAACCGGGGGTAACCCCAGGGAAAGTGCCACAGAAACGAAACCGCCTGATTTCAGGTAAGGATGAAACGAGTGGGGTAAGAGCTCACAGTCATGCATGGTGACATGCAAGAGAGGTAAACCCTGTCTGCTGCAAGGAGATAAGTCTCATATAGGTTCCCGCCGAGGCTTGTCACAAGAACCGCTTGATCCGCCAAGCAATTGGTGGACTAGATAGATGATTAGCTAAAACAGAACCCGGCTTACGGATTATCTGGCAGTAGTAAATAACAAAAAACCCGCCCTACCGGTGGGTTTTTTGGTGCTACGATTATTTTACCGAATCGAGTGTTTTATTAACCATACCGTCGGCTAATTTATTATATTCCCTAGGTACGTGCGTGAAAGTAACTTTATCAAAATTTTCGGTTAGTTTTTTGATGGCTTCATAGATTGGCCAAAGATCACGATTTTTCACTTTATATATACCCTTCATTTGATTGACGACAAGCATGCTATCCATATAAACATGCACGGTTTTAGCACCTATTTTAATTGCAGCTTCGACCCCGCCCTTTAAGGAATGATACTCTGCTTGATTATTCGTAGTGATACCTAAATATTTACCGTTTTCATGCAAAATTTGATCTGACATATCAAGTAAAACAAACCCCCCAGCCGATGGGCCTGGATTTCCACGCGAACCGCCGTCGGCATAAAGCTTAATCTCTGCGTGTCCTGATGATGCCTGCGGCAGCTTGGCACGTTCGGCTTGATGCCGTTTAAATACACCATCGATTTCTTCTGCTAAAGATTCATCTTGTTCGGTTACACCGCCCGCACTATGGGTGTATAGCCAAAACTGCACCTTGTTCCATTCATTCAACCAGCGCGGATGATGATTGCGAGCTTCAGCTACAGCAGCCACTTCTTTCATAAAGCCAAAGGCGTCGTTAAAATCTTTGAATTTGAATTCTTTATAAAGTTGGTTGTTTTGTTTTTGCCACATAATAATATATTAACAGATAAAATTAGTTATAAAACAGATTGGTCAGGGTGAGAGGACTTGAACCTCCGCTCTCTGGACCCCCAGCCCAGCGCTTTACCAACTAAGCTACACCCTGTCGTCGAAGCGTAATAGTGTGGTTGCTGCACATGCCGATAAAATAAATTTGCTCGGCAGTGCATGCGACCCCACTAAGTCTTCTCCTCTAAATCATCCAAACAGCAGACAAGCTGCTTGGTTTGGCTGATTGGCTTCAAATCATAAAAGTCGGGATCCAACATGACAACCTGGATGCTAACAACCAGGTGGGTGCTCGCACATGACCACCACGGTAGTCATAAATCTTGAGCTCCCTTATGATACGTATTCAGATTATCATAAAGTTGGCTTCCCGACCCGTATTCATTATCTCACAGGATTTAGTTACCTGCCCAATATAAATAGCAGAATTTTTTCATTTAACTCGAGGACTACTGGCCCAATATATTGCCAGAACACAAAGATCAATAAAAAGATGGCTCCAAGCCCAAAACCTTCTATAGTGCGCATTACACGCTGTAGAGGCTCCGGCGCAAAAGCATATAATAATCTGGAACCGTCCAATGGAGGAAACGGAATCATATTGAATACAAACAGCGCGACGTTAACCAGCGTAAAGATAACAACGAAATCGGACCAACCGTTGGTGGTAATTATATCCAGACGAAAGATCAGACCACCTACACATGCTAAGGCTAAATTGGTTAACGGGCCCGCTATGCCGACGAGGGCAGCACCAAATTCTTCATACCTTATTCGCAACGGATTAAACGGCACCGGTTTAGCGGCAAAAATTGGGGGTAGACCTAGCGCAATCATGGCAACAGGAAGCAACACGGTAGTAAAAATATCTATATGTTTAAGAGGGTTTAAGGTCAGCCGGCCTTCTTCGGCTGCCGTATCATCTCCAAGCCAATGGCCGGTAAAGGCGTGCATAGCCTCATGAACGCTCATACCAATAAGCATTGCTATAAGAACGAAAAGTAACTGTATTCCACCTAAATCTTGAAACATACTATCTAGTATACCTGCTCGCGGGTTCTATGGCACCTCTTGACCAAAATGCCAAAAACAGATACAATGAGTCCTTGAATCGTCCGAAATATGGACAAATAACAAGTTTTAAAGGAAGAAGACAATGCAACGCTGCGACATTACTGGCAAAGGAAAGCAATATGGCCACAATGTGAGCTTCTCGCAACGTCATACCCAAAAAATCTGGAAGCCAAATCTTCAAGCCAAGACTTTTGAAATTGACGGTAAAAAAGTAACAATGAAATTGTCTACCCAGGCTATCAGAACACTTAAGAAAAAAGGCATTATAGCCAAATAATTTAAGCAAAATGTTGCCTAAAAACATCCCTGTACCTTAAGGGATGTTTTTTATTATTACTGACGTTCTAGTATTACTAATTGAGTCGTTTCACTAAAATCTACAGGTTTCGGTTTGAATTTGGCGAGAGTCTCTTTTGGTTCCATACTTAAGCCCTTTATTACTTCTGTAAGTGGTTGCTGCGGAACGGGATAGGTTAATTTTGAGTCGTCATAATGAGTCGGGATGACGATTTTTGGTTCGATTTTTTTAATAACTTGAAGAGCGCCGATGGGGTCAAGCGTGTAGCCATTTCCACCAACTGGTACAATCAAAATATCAACTGTGCCAATCTCTTCCAAATGATCATCCGTTAATTCGGGATGGATATGCCCTACCACGGCGACTCGCATATCTTCATATTGTATCTTAAATATAGTTGCAGTTTCTTGGCCCTTTTCATCCATGTGAGCCCTGGCCGCAATTCCAAAAATAGATACTTCCGACACCTCATACTCGCCTGGATCCCTGATAACGAGGCGCGACTGCGGCACTTTTTTTTGCATATGCGTAAATAATGAAATACTCTCAGGTTTGGTTATTGATTTAAGGCCTAAATCACTTAAAGTATCATCGATCACCAAGTGGGCTTGTTTCATCAAAATGCCAATACAGTTTCCGCCATAATACTGGAATTCCATTATCCTACTCCTCCTCTGTTACTGATAGTTTATCAATCAATACCTGTTTTTTAGCCGCCAGCACATTCGTTATAAACCGATCCTTTACCTGACGACGATAGTTAAATTCACTAGGATTCATAGTGACATATCGAATCTGCTTTTTTTCCTTTAGTTCAAGTGTCGACATAAATTTCTGCAGTTTTGTTAGATTGACATCACCTACTATCAACATATCTATACCACTTAGTTCATCACGAGTAAACTGACCTGTATATAGAGCTAACTCAACATTTCCTAGAGCTAATAATTCAATCAGCTCTGGATCAGTTACTTTAACGGTTGCGGGTACAGCGACTTCGTCATTAGACTCCGAACTGGCTTCACCGCCAAAAATCATCGACAGTGGTTTATAGAATTCATAATCTTGATTAACTTCATAATATAGTCGGTTATTTGTGGTATCAGACGATATGATCCCTATGCTCAGTAAATTGGATAATTCCCTTCGAACAGAATTAATTTGTTCATCGATCTTGCGCGTAATTTCGCGCACGTAAAATGAACGGTTTGGATTGCTATAAAACAAACGCAGTAACTTAACCCGAGTCTTACTCCCAAAAAGTTGTTCGACCATACTTAAAGCTTACCACGAAGTTGCGCAAGATAGAGGTAAAATGAAGTTTTATGACTAGTTATGTTGTATAAAAGTCTTAACTAGCCGTAAAGCTTCGACGCTATTTTTTACCCAGTTGATGTTTGGGTTACGCTTAAACCAAGTGCGCTGACGCTTGGCATAGTGCAGGCTATTTTGATTGATTGCCCGCTCAACGTTTACCGGACTTTCATACTCATGCCATTCTTTATACCCGACAGCATTCATACCCGGTGACTGCCAACCATAATGCTCGGCTAGTTGTTTTACTTCAGCTTCCAAGCCATTTACTATCATGTCGGCGGTGCGTACTTCAATATTCTTAATTAATTCCTCTTTGCTTTTTTCTATACCAATCATTAAGGTATTTGATCGAAACTTTCCCTTCACCGGTACGGCACCATTTGTTTCTAAGGCTCGTATAAGATGGCGGGGGTTGGCTTTATTTTCTGGTAAACCAATCCCCTGAGCTGCTAATTTTTGCTGCAGCTGTTCAACGCTTAATTGCTGCAGCTGTTCCCGCTCTTCAGTCTCCACCGGAGGCATGAATGCATAATCAAAAATTACCCCATCTATATATAGGCCCGTCCCACCGACAAGTATGGGCAGCTTACCCCTACTATCAATGTTATTAATCGCTTTAACTGCCAGCTGCTTAAAATCAGCTGCGGTAAATGTTTGGTCGGGTTCAATGATATCTAATAAATGATGTTGAATTACTGTTAGTGCTTTTTTGCCCGGCTTTGCCGTACCTATATTCATTCCTTTATAAATAGTCCTAGAATCAGCACAAATGATTTCGCCGTTGAAACTTTTTGCGATATCCAAAGCTAAGTCGCTTTTTCCACTAGCCGTCTGACCTATAATGACAATCAGGGGTGCCATAATAGTTTTTTAACATCTACATAGTATTCGTCACTGCTTCCTAATACTTCTAAACCTTCATCCTCCAAATGAGCTTTATGCCCTGCTCGTCCACCAGGATAGCCGCTAGCTAGCCCGCCCTTTTTATTGACCACCCGTTGCCAAGGTAAATCCGGATCACCAAAATGCGCAATGCCGCCCACAATCCGAGCAGCCCTAGCATTACCGGCCAACGCCGCCAGTTGCCCATATGTCATTACTTTTCCTCTGGGGATTTGTGCAACTATCGTGACAACACGAGCCTTAAACTGGCTATCCATAGTTACAGACTTGATTTGCTAGCTCGATCACTTACTTCTCGAGCTAGTGCTTGGAAAAAATCATCTACAGATAGTGGCTGCTCGGGTTGAGCTCCGAGATCGGAGCGTACGCGTGGGATTACTTGCCCTGATTCGATTTCTTTTTGGCCAATGACAATTGTGTAAGGTACTTTCATAGTCTCGGCAGCCCGTATCTTCTTGCCCACGGATTCGTTATCATTATCTTCCCTGATTCGTAGCCCGAGTATATTAGCTTTTTCGGCCACTTCACTTACAAACTTAGTAGTAGCCTCTTCTTGGTTCACGCTTATAATTCGCACCTGCTCGGGAGCAACCCATACTGGGAATCTTCCGGCTGTATGTTCTATATAAACACTCAAGAACCTCTCTATGGACCCCAACAGTGCGCAGTGGATCATAACAGGACGCTCATTGCCACCTTCTGCAGTTGCATAAACTAACTCAAAACGCTCAGGCTGTACAAAGTCTAACTGTACTGTTGCAACCTGATACTCGCGACCAATTGCGTCAGTTGCCATAAAGTCAATTTTTGGACCGTAGAATGCGGCTTCACCTTCTGCTTCGAAAAAATCTAATTTATTATCTTGGGCTAATCGTCTTAATACTGACTGTGCCAGTTCCCAAAGACTAAGCTCACCAAGATATTTATCGCTATCATCCCTAAAACTGAGCCGTGCATGTAGTGGCATCCCAAGCGTGGAATAGAGAGTTTGTACATCTTCTATAAGCTGTGAGACTTCTTCCCCTAACTGCTCGCGTGTGGCATAAATATGACTATCGTCTTGGGAAATAGATCTGACCCGACTTAGTCCTCCAAGTTCACCCGTCTTTTCGTCTCGATACACCGTAGTGGTTTCAAAATAACGTATTGGTAGGTCTCTATAACTACGCGGTTGTGATGCATAGATCTGATTATGGTGTGGGCAGTTCATTGGCTTCAAGGCAAATTCGTCGCTTGTCTCTTGGCTTTTAACAAGAAAAAGTTCATCTCCGAATTTATCCCAATGCCCCGATACTTTATATAGTTCTGTCTTGGTAATATGGGGTATACTTACCCTCTGAAATCCAGACTTATGCCTAAGACTTTCGGCAAAACGAGTCAGCTCTTCACGAAGAATGGTGCCCCTAGGAGTGAAGAGTGGCAAACCGGATCCAACTAGAGGTGAAAATGTAAATAAATCAAGTTCCTGGCCTATTTTACGGTGATCTCGTTTACGAGCTTCTTCAAGCATGGTTAGGTGCTGATTAAGTTCATCCTCTGACTCAAAAGCTACGCCATATAACCTTTGCATTTGTGGATTGCCTTCTTTGCCGCGCCAATAGGCACCCGCTACCCGCATCAATTTATAAGCTCCTACCTTGCCTGTACTCTCGACATGCGGGCCACGACACAGATCGGTAAAGTTACCGTTCTTAAAAAAAGTCACTTCTTCTAAGGCGGCATCACCCGAAGTTATCGACCCCAGTTCATCAGCGTTTAGATCTTTCGCAACAGTGGTACCAGCCCGCTTAAGGTCATTAAGAAGTTCTACTTTATACGGCTGACCATTCTCATGAGCCCAAGCAAGGGCTTCATTTATTGGCAAAGTAATTCGCTCAAAAGGCTGGTCTTCGGTAATAATTTTCTTCATTTCGGCTTCCAAGCCTTCAAAATCGTCCTCTGACACCTGTTCACTCTCAAGGTCTATATCGTAATAAAAGCCATGCTCCACCACTGGACCAACGCCAAATTTAGCCTGAGGCCGGACACGCTGTATAGCACTCGCCATGATATGGGCCAAAGAATGCCGCATCGCATATAACTGGTCTTTGTCGCTCATCCCTGCCTCCCTATACATTAATTTTTCAAATAAAAAGAGACGCGCCTGATTAAGAGTAAAACTTAAATGCTCTCGCAAATACATTTAAATTAACTACTTAGCGCGTCTCGGGACCCTCACCCTTATACCATCTGCCGATAAGGTACAACACCTATGAAAAGTGTAAATTTAGACCTAGATAGTAAAAAGATAAGGGACGGTTCCACCGGACTTTCTTCTATGGATATCTATCCTTAGAAGCTTATGACCCACACGTTTTCGTACGTTGGCCTGCCGACGGAGCTCGATGGTTGGTGAAGCCACTTCACTGCTCGATGTGTATTGTAGCACAAAACACATCCGAAAACTTCACCTGAAGCTACTATACATGTACTAGCAGCATAGTGCTAGTACTTATTTAAGAAAATGTAGAGTTTATACGTATTGACCTGTGGATAGTGTGGATAGTTCTTTCTTAACCTCTTATACTTGGGATGATATTAAATGATGATAATTATAAAAATAGATATTATAAAAATTGCGACGATTTGTTCGCTAATCTGTATGCACATTTTTTCATGTCTAATGGGCCTTAGCTTTGTCCGATATAGTTTTAGTACCTGGATTAATTAAGAATCTACGGTAGACCTGAAGGCCAGTGTTGTTTGCATGCTAAAAATACTGATATGTAGCGAAATACTACTTTACGTTTTAGTTTATCTGACATTGTTGATGAGCTTATCTTGATTATCAGGGGTAATTGCGATATATTACAGACTGCTTGAAGTTTCCTAGGGCGATTAGCTCATTTGGCTAGAGCGTCGCATTGACGTTGCGAAGGTGATAGGTTCGAATCCTATATCGCCCACCAATATAAAAGACCCCAGTAAGGGGACTTTTATATGTAAAGAAGTGTGTTTATAGAGAGCTTTGAACAAATAAAACTTAACTAATACAACTTATAGACATATATTGAATTGCCCACCCTTTCAATCGGCTCCCTGTCACGCAGATACTGATAAGACTGTGCGGGGTCATTTCGCTTTGCGGCATAATATAGATCGTTCATAAGGAAGGTTTCTGATACTGCAATATACTGCCCCGGATAGCGTCCCCAGTCGGCATGCCATTCTACTATACGATCTTGTTTGCAATCCATTTGTCCATCGCAAGCGTAATATTCTACAGAACTACCGCCGAAGTAATCTACAGCAATCGGTGTTATCTCGGGATGTTTTTCTAGGTAGTTATCCAGTTTTTTAAGATCCTGTCCCCAGTCAAGGCTTGAATCAGATATATATAGATAACCCTTAGATGGACCGCCAAAGAATTCGCTTATATAAGATGTAAAATTCGGTGCTTGAACCATTACACTTAAGATATACCATCCTGACAACGCAATAGCAGCAAATCTCCACCAACTTTTAGATTTTCCCTCACTAAGTTGTACCCGTCTACCTATATATATAGCAGTTAGGGTACTCATGAGCACAACTGCTGGCAAAATATGCCTAAGTCCTAGATTAAGGTTGCCTCTTACTGATATGTACCAGAAAGCTGCAGCCGTAAGAAAAAAACTTGTTTCGACAAAATGCGTATGTATGTATTCTCGAAAACGAGTATAGGGGTTTTTAATTCGCCATTTCATCCGCGCAACAAACGCAATTACTGACACCGCAATCGCTACCAACAATGCAGGCGGCGTTTTCACTAAAAATACGAGAGGAAAGTAAGTAGAAAATGATTCATTTGTTACTTCTCCGAATAGATACACTGTATTACCATCGTTCAGTCTCCCGTACACCATGACAAAACCCAAGATGTAATGTGCTATAGGTGCTAAACCAGTAATATCATTGTGCTCTAACAGCCATCTACTGCCCGGCGGCAGTTCCTCTAAATACCCTAACGCGTTTCCTATCAGGGCATCTTGCTGGCCAAGAGGCATACCGATTGTCACGGGAATATATGCTATCCAAATGGTAATAAAGCTAGCGGCAAAAATAAGAAACAAGTTGCGGGCTGATATTAAATATGACCGTATTGACTGGGCATGGGCCCATGTAAACATTAAAGCTAAGCCAACGATTACGGGTAAAAGTAGGACTCCGGAGAATTTAGTTAGTAACATAAGCGTCAGAATGATTGATGCAACAATACCTCGCCGCAAGTTAGGCACTTCGAAGAAACGTATAAAGGCGATCAGTGTGAATATGGTCATCACTGTAATCCCCATATCTGTAGTTACGTAATGACTATGCGCTAAGACAGTTGGACAAAAAACATAAAAGATAAGTGCGAGTAAGGCTGCGGGTTTACCAAAGCGACGTTTACAAAATATATAAAGTATCAACCCGCCAAGAACTGCTAATAAAACCACCGGTAAACGCGCCCAGAATAGCATGGCTTCAGGATTATTGCCCGATTCATACAAGAATAATGGACCTACCACCCACTGTTCATTAGTGCCCCAAGACCAAGCCACACTAGATTCTGGAAAATTTACGCCATACAGCCACAATGCCCAACCTGCAAGTTGCTTAATGAGGGGAGGATGCTCTGGGTTCAGGCGGTAATCGCCATATACTGCTTGGCCATATCCTGCCGCTAGATGCGGTGATTCATCTACGATAGCACTTTCCTGAGACATAGCATACACACTGAGCCCTAACATACTAATCAGCACAAGTATCGCAATCCAATGCGGTTTCAGATGATTAGACAGCTTTTTTAAACTCATTCCCATAGTTATCTATAAAGTCCTTTGCGTTGATTTGATTTAACCTGCACTAACTCCTTGAAGGTTTGCTTCATCGCCTCTACCTGCGAATCTCCCGCAAGACCAGTGCCTTCCGGTTTCGGGTCGTGCCAATCGGGTATTGGCAGCAAAGTTATGGGTAGTTTATGAACTCTTATTACTTTAATGAACTCAAAGTCAAAGCCCCAGCCCATCACCACAGACCTTGGCAAAATAACATCAATTGCTTGCCGCGTGAAGGCTTTAAAGCCACATTGTGAATCAGGAATCTTCCAGCCAATCAGTGTCCTTACTAAGGTGTTGGAAGCTACAGAAGATATTTTTCGAGAGACGGTTTTATGCATGGATTTGAGATCTCTGACCCCTATCACTATTCCACCGTTTTCGCTTAATAGTTTGAAGGCTGGCTCTACATATTCAAGTGGGGTTGCTAGATCGGCGTCCATAAATAATACTTGATCGGCGCGTGCTGCAGCCAACCCTGCTTTAACATCCCGCCCCTTTCCTACCCGATGCCCAGGCTTGATGTGCTGATGCAATGGAAATACTTTGAGCACCTCAGTCGTAATTTCAACCGTTCCATCGTTAGCATCAGCCGTTACAACGATCACTTCTGTGGTGTCTAACCAATCTTTTTCAATGAGGTACTGTAAAAGCAAAGAGAGAGTAGAACCAATAAAGCTGGCTTCCATGTAGGCAGGGATCACAATAGAACGTGTGGGTGGCATATTTCTTATTCTTATATTATCCGTTACCATAATGGTAGCATGAAAACCACTGCAGTCAGAGTGGCTAAGCACCGCGTGAGCTTATTTGCGGTCGTCGGCGTTATTAACACGCTGACCGACATCGTATTGCTCAACATATTACGCGTAGCTACCCACACCACGACCGAAGAAACCGGCAAGCTTATTGTACTGAATATCTTTAGTGCCAGCTCAGTAGCTATGCTTAGTTTCTATTTAAACCGCAAATACGTCTTTAAGTCTCACGATACTCATAACCGGATGTTCCTGCCCTTTTTAGCTGTCACGCTTAGTAGTATTTTCATATTGCAGTCCTTAGTAATCGGATTCACGCTTAAAGCATTCGAACCACTGGCGCGCATGTGCATGGAAATAGTACGTGATTTACATATTCCAATTATGCAAAACTTTTCACTAAACTTCTATGAAGCCAATCTGGCAAAATTATGCGCGACTGCTGCCTCGATGATATGGAATTATGTCTGGTATAAGCGAGTTATATTCAATCGTCCACCAAAGGATTCCTAACTAACGGTATAATTCGCAAATACGCATGAGGTAGCGCAGGTTATGGATACTTGCAAGCGAGCCAGCTAATGGTTCACCTACTTTGAATTGATGGCGTAAGAAGCCTCGGGAATAACCATTAACGCACGTATAGCAGTCGCAGCCTTCCATAATCGTGGATGCGTCATTAATATACTTTGCATTCGTAAGGTGAATTTTTTTATCCTCTTCTATCCAGACAGTTGCGTGGCGAGCATTACGCGTCGGTAATACACAATCCAGCATATCGATGCCATGCTCGAAGGCAAAGCGAAGATCCGGTGGATCTCCTACACCTAGCAAGAACCTCGGCCTGTTTGAGTCATCGTACAGCGGCGCCAAGTATTCCAGAACCCTGTACATCTCCTCCTTAGTTTCTCCAACCGATAATCCTCCAATAGCTATGCCACCTACTTCACTTGCCTGCACCAGTTCTAAGCTTTTTTTGCGTAATTCTAAATCAAGCCCGCCTTGGACAACCCCAAACAGTATTGGTAGCTTCTCGGACTTCATATCCTTGGTCAAACGCTTAAATTCAGTAATGCAGCGTTCCAGCCAGCGATGAGTACACTCGAACGCCTGTAAAGTGACTTTGCGCGAATCCTTATCGAGTCCCGTAAGATGATCAAATGCCACTATCATATCCGCACCGAGTGTTAGCTGGATTTGAATGGAGGATTCAGGGGTAATAAGCCGCCTCTCACCTGTAACGGGATCTTTGAATGTCACTCCTTCTTCGGTAATTTTTCGAAGTTTACTCAAGGAGAATACTTGGAAGCCACCGGAATCAGTCAGAATGGGCCCCTGCCACTTACCAAATCCGTGCAAACCGCCCAATTCCTGAACTATGTGTTCACCTGGCTGCAAGTGCAAATGATAGGTGTTAGCTAGTACTATTTGTACACCTGTTTCTGCTACTTGTTCTGGTAGTAAACTCTTAACTACTCCTCTAGTACCGTCTGGCATAAAAGTGGGCGTCAAAATCTGGCCGCGACGAGTGTATAGTAAACCCGTGCGGCTACCGTCACGGTTAACCGATTTTTGTTTAAAAATTGCAGTTTTGACGTCATTCACAGGAGTTGAGTATAGCATAATCATTGACTTTTTTTACTTTTTATGTTAACATAAGCATGTTAATCAGGAGTTCTTGGTGAGTAAATCTCAACCAACAACGCTGGATGGCTTTCAGCTTTTCTATGAAGAATTGCTTAAAGTAAAGCCAGCCAAGCAGCGTTTACGCCGGCCCCGTGCCAGCGCGTAACCGCGGTATTAACGTAAGAGGTGGAAATTAAAAAACCGCTGGATTGTTTCAGCGGTTTTTGCTTTATCCCCTACTTTTTATAAGTTTTCCACTTGTATTTTTATTAGCGTGATGACAATATGTTGTCATGGTTTGTATTTATTGTGGTAAAGATACTAAAGTCACAAACTCGCGCGAAAAAGTACGTTTGCCGAGCACATGGCGTAGAAGACGATGTAATTCATGCATCGCACAATTTTCTACTATAGAACTACCGAATTTTGCTACCAGCTTGGTGGTTACAAATAAAAATGGCGCCCTGTCCCCCTTCAGCCGCGATAAATTGTTCATTTCTATTTATAAAGCTCTGGGACACCGAGATGATGCTACTCAAAGCGCCAGCGGCCTTATCCCTACAGTTATTAGTACCTTGCTGAGGAAATACCCTATCCAGGATGGCAGCGTATCAGCTCACCATATAGCTCTCTCGGCATATATTGTATTGAAGCGCTTTGATCCGATGAGTGCGCATACTTATAAGGCCTACCACAAAACTTTACTTGATAAGAAATAGCTATTTCTTGACGGCCTTTTCGGTCACATTGAAGTTATCAAGATATTTGCCTAGCATTAGGCGTGTTTGAGAATAAATTGCCGCCGAGGTATTAAAGAGAATGGTTGTGAGCGGTAGCAAGCCCCATTGTAAGATCATAAGGATGGTACGGTGCCGCTTATAACGCAGTGGTCGGGGTGGCAAGAAGCGCAGGCTTAAGAGCAAGCTCACAAAAATACCCGTGAGTGCAATGGTTTGAATAGTACTTGCTACACGAGGTAACTGGTTGGCTAAGAAGTTATCCGGTTGCAAATAGACCGGTACCTGAGAAGCAAATAAGATCAGCAAAGAAGCTGTCGCCCACGATACATGTCCTTCTAATAATCTGGAAAGCTTCATTATCAAGTCAATTTTGGGCACTTTACTTCCTTTGCGAAAACCTTTATTGACGACATAAGCGATATCACTGGCACCGTATGCCCAGCGCTGAATCTGCAGGAACTGCGCTTTGATAGTACGTCTGTAAGTCTCGGCCAGTACCGCATCCTGGTAGATCGGCGTAAAGATCGGGTATACCTCATGCCGGCCATCATAGCGGAAATAGGTTCGCCAGAACTGATGTCCATCTTCTACTATTGTGCGTACACTCCAAAAATCCGTGTCAATCAGCGCAGCCATGCTTTGGGCGTGTGAGCTAAAGTTTCTGAGCATGTGCGGCCTCAGGCCTAAAACTATATTCCAAAAGGAGTTACCAGTAGCGATCACGCGCATCGGCGCTGGTGCGTCCCAGATATTATTAGTGTAAATGGGTAGTGGCTGGTACGAAACGTAACGGGGATCCTCAGTACTGCAATAAGTATATGTTAAGGCGGCCAAATACCAGTGGTGAGGTCGGTTGTCTGTATCAAGAGTCGTAACAGCTAGGCGAGTCGGGTCAATCCCCTTCTTTTCAATAAATGTCTTTAACCAACGGCCACTATGGGTTATATTGCCGCCCTTGCCCTTTACTTCGCCTATCTGGACTTCGTGCTTGATTGCCTCGGCATGATAAAAATGCTTGCTGTAAGTTTTGACCATTGTCTTTGCTAGTTCGCTTGTTTTAGGGCCAGTTCTTCCTTCATAGGCAATAATAAGTATTACTTTTTTAAGATCAAACTTACTTGCAATAATGCTTTGGATGGTAGGCTCCAGCACTTCGCGGGGCTCATTATAAAGAGTCACGATTAAGGCGTGCATAAGTTCACTCGGCTTGCAGCACAAAGGAATTTCTGTGAGCCTAGCAATGTTATTACGATGCCACTTAAGGGTTGTGGCGTGTGGATGGATTAATTCTCCGGCTTCCAAATCATCCAACAGAAGCTGCCAATTCAATGCTTGTTGACGCGTTAACATCCGATAGCCCTGCACCGAACGAACGCTCATGCCGACCCCTTTAAAAAACCAGATTAATAAATAGGCTATTATAAATATTGCCAGTAAAGTCGGATTATATATCGTTAATACAAATGGTAAAAGTAAAATTGACCAACTTACCGCTCCGGGAAATATCTCCCAAAACCTATAGCGCCAGCCTCGTTCTTCTTTGAACGGAATCTCTATTTGCCTCATCGGAGCGCCATTAACGCATTACTCACAATGATCGTTAGTAAGCTCAAGAGACACGAAATGGCTAAAATCATGATTGCCACATGTTTACGTACCACGAAGGCCCGCAGACTGATAAACACGCAAAAAGCAAAGTTGAGCAGTAAAAAGAAAACGAAGCCGGCAATATCTAGGGCGGAGCCAATCTCATACTCACCTATTCCCAAGTTAGCGCGGTATTCGATAATGTAATTAGTGGTTGTACCAGAATCCAAACGGAATAACACTGCCAAGCTGCCAAATAAGACCAATATACAATTTATTATTAGCAGCAAAAGAATGGAGCGGTTATGAAAATAGCGGCTGGGAATAGTCATGGCGTGTTTGCCTTATTATAGCTGACCTATGCCTGTTAAGCGAGTAAAGATGTAAGTAATTACACTTTTGTAAAAACAAAAACCTCCCGAATGTAAGGCCTAATAGAATTCTGGCGGGGTATCGAGTCGGATTTCCGAACTACAAATATTTAACTCAGGAAAATATATTTAACTTCGTCAAAGGAATTAACACCAAAGACATACAGAATTCGCAAAACCGAATTACTATCATTACCGACAGCATGCAGGGAATTGGATGGTACAAATACAGCTGTTCCAGTACTTACTTTGGTCTCTTTACCATCGATAGACACGAAACCGATTCCCGATAAAATGTAATAAGCTTCAGAAGCTTTATGACGGTGAAGGTATACATCATTAGCAGTACCACCTGGTTTAAACTCAGCAACTCCCATTGTTATGGAATCGGTAGGCGTGCGATCCGCGCTAATAAGAGTCTTCCATGTGAGTAGATTTTTACCTATCTTACTCCAATCCTCAGTTTCACAGTCTTGTTCGCGTATAACAACTGGTTTAGTTTGTTTCATTACCTAATACTATCAAAAAGAGACCCACTTGGTCTCTTTAGAATTTATAGTGCTTAAGCTTGGCGGGCTCGACCGGATTCGAACCGGCGATCTCCTCCGTGACAGGGAGGCATGTTGGGCCTCTACACCACGAGCCCGCGTTTGTTGTAACTCGGTAATTCTACCAGTTACATCTGTTATTTTCAAGGGCCTACCAGATTCGAGAGAGGATTCTTGAATCTGAAAGGAGCCAGCTTTGTATGGTTGCTGTGAGTTTTTGGCAAACTTGATTTGCAAAAACTTTTGCAATCATACAATCACATGGCGACGTGGAGCCGAAGATGGGACCCAGGACCCACGACCTGCTCGTTAGGACAACCCCACAAAACAGGTTTTGCGGGGACCCCTTAAAAATTGGAGCCACCTAGCAGGATCGAACTGCTGACCTACACGTTACGAATGTGTCGCTCTACCAACTGAGCTAAGGTGGCCTAACTTGGGGACCCCATAAATTTTACTAAATTTATGGGGATTAAATGAGCTGCTCTACCAACTGAGCTACTTCGGCAAATCAGCTGTCATTCTACCAAAATACAGAGGTCATTGCTATACTAGAGTCTGCTGCAGCTACACAAAATCGCGAGAGGATTCGCGATTTTGAGAGGAGAAGGCTTGATTTGATAGCAAAAATTGCCGAGCAAATTTATTTTGTCGGAAATTAGGCTATCAGATCATTACACTTTGACGAGCGGGTATCATATAACGGCTATTATGTATCCTTCCCAAGGATAAAACGAGGGTTCGACTCCCTCTACCCGCACCATGTGTTTATAATTTCAGATACTGTTTGGGTGGGTTAGAAGCTTTGCTTAGACTAACGTATTCGTTAATTTCTTTGAAATTAAATTGGATATGGGCAGCCTTTGCTTTATCACCTTCGAAACTAAGTGTCTTAACAATTTCAAGAGCGTAGCCTGTGTCGATAATATCCGAATACTGACCGGATGTTTGTGCAAATATAGCTTCCGTTAATTTCGCGGGAATATCACGATTTGACCGATCAATAACTTGAGGATATTCACCTCCTTCAGGTTTGGTGGCTTCGTCTTCAGAATATTTTTTAGCCACATTTTCAAATAACTCACCTGCTTTTAATTCTGATAAAGCAGTTTCGGCTTGCTGCAAAGATTCAGTGTCAAGTTTGCTGGCAACTTTGCGTGCTAGTAGTTGCTGGCGCAGAGAACGCTTAAAGTCACTTACTGACCAGCCCCAGAAATCCCTTAATACATCGCCAAAGACTTGATCGCTGGTGCCTAGGCGGTTTTGTTCACGCACCACAGCAATCTCCTGCTCAACTTCTTGACTGGGCAGATTGACACCATTTTCAGATGCCAGTCGCTTTACATAGGCATCGTTAATAACTCGATCTAAAGCTTGCCCCTTAAATTCTACAAGTTGACGCTGTCCTTCTTCGGTGTCAAACCGTAATTTCTGCTGGGTTTCGTAATAATGCATATAATGCCTGAGTTCAAACAAATAATTCTCATACGATACAAAGTGTCCCTTAACCCGTGCGATTGGAAAAGGCACGATTTGCGTTACCCTATACATAAAAGTTGAAGTATTTTGAAATCTATACAACCCTAAGATGGCATAAGCAAAGAATGCAATGATTGTAACGGCAAAAATAATAGAAGACAAAATAATGATGCGGTGCTTGGAGTGCTGAAGCGGATAAATATATTTGCGCGCACCCGATAGTACTTCTTCACGTTGTTCGGCTATCGTATCGTTAGTGATTAATGGGACTTTGGTACTATCTAAAATGTCTTCTTTTTTACGCCGCAATTTATTTATGGGTTTTTTAGCGTATTCTTTAGCGTTTTTTATGTGCTTTTTCATTTAATTTTAGGCTTCCTCAGCTTCCACATCTGTAGGTTCGTCTAAACCATTCTGCAACGTCGACATATCGTAACCTTGGTCTCTCAATGTATGCAGTAATTCCTTTTGAATTTTAGCAGGATGATGCAAGTGATGTATTGTCAGACTCCCAACATA
>JALYQI010000049.1 GCA_030855955.1 bacterium
ATCCAGTCTAGTCCCGCTAACAGATGTTCCGAGAAAGGCCGTATTACACCATCTCGACCCTTTACTAAATCATTTAGAATATCATCGCCATACCGCTTAATATATTCAACGGCTAAGCGAGTGAAAAGTGGCGTTGCATCTACCGTTCCGTAGTAAATCATTTCCTCGTCTGTGCCACCCCACTTGGCCGACAATTCCCGGAAAATACGCGAGCCTTCTTCGTCGCGGACATTGCGGGTATGGCGGTATTCATGATGTATTCGACCAGGCTCTTCTTCGCTAATTGGGTTATATTCAAGCCCCTGTAAGGTGGCCAGCACAAGCAGCGTATTGTAGCGCGGTATATATGGTTCAAACCCTACCAAGTGTTCGCCGGCTTCAAGAGAGTCACGGCCAAATACAGCACCATAATATAAAGGTCCTTCAGAAGCAAACAAACCGGGTGTGCTTTCAGAGCGTACCGTGTGAAAAAGATCCTGAATATCAACTTCAGGACTGCGAGTTATACTCATAAGCATATTCTACAATATAGTTTTTTATAAAAAATAGTTAAAAATCCTACATACCTGTGTACTTGTTCCTTTATACTAATAGTGTGAGGAAGAAACTACGGCTATCTACGCCTAAAATTGCTCAAGATAATTTGCAAGAATTTATAAACTATTCGATTCAACAATATGATGGGTTTGGACGGGTGCTATCGCGCGCCCTAAAAACATCAGTTCCTCTTTCTGGACCAACCAACAGTAATAAAGTAGTTTTTCATAAAAAAACTGTAAGATACCCTACAAATTTACTGTAAAACCTATTACCTAATATTTTTATTGTTGTTTAGTACAATGAAACATGTGAGGAAAAATCAAGTACCTAAGCGGTCTTTGAACCTTTCTACAGCTTAATAATTTTGTCAGTAAGTCTGTAATGAAATATGAGCTATTTGGCCACATTTTACCGAAAGCCATCAAAACACCAGTCCATACGAAACCCGGGAGGTAAGAAGTGAAAATCGCTATTGTTGCTGAACCCTATGTAGCCGTTCCGCCGCCTAAATATGGTGGTACCGAACAAGTAATCGGGCAACTTATCAATGGATTGCAGGAAATGGGCCATGAAGTAACTTTGATTGGCCCGGGCGATTCCACCGTAAACTGTACGATATTGCCTTCGGTCGATAAAGCTTTGGGATTCCCGCGGCGAAAGTCAGACTGGGCCGCCTATAATAAGCAGCTTAAAGCCGCCATGAAAGCGACTTATCATCTCGTTAAATCTGTACAGAACAAAGTAGATATTATTCATTCGCACGGCTTTGACATGTTGTCGTTCCGTAGCTTCCCTAATGTCACTACAATTCATAACCCGCTGATTTTTGAGCTGATTCCGTATTACGTACGCCGTTTGCAACTAAGATACATCTGTATTTCGAGTAACCAGACCAAAGTTTTGCCGAATCTCAATACCATTGGCGTAGCCTATAATGGCTTGAATCCCAATGAGTTTCCGATTGTCGAAAAACCCCGTGATTATGTAGTCTTCATCGGGCGCTTCGACCGTGAAAAGAATCCGCATTTAGCTATTAAACTGGCCTTGTCCCTTGGTATTAAAATTAAACTAGCCGGTAAACTTGATCATTTGGGCGATGGCTACTTTGAGGAAGAAATTGAACCGCATCTTAAGAATCCACTGGTTGAATACCTGGGCGAGATCGGTTTTGATGAAAAGATTGAATTACTTAGCAATGCCAAATGCAACTTCCACCCCACCGGTTTCCGCGAACCGTTTGGACTTACAGTCTTAGAAGCTGCTTATTGCGGTACGCCAACGCTGGCTATCTCGCGCGGTTCTATGCCCGAACTTATTTTGGATAATAAGACAGGCGTGCTGGTAGAAGATTTTGAAGAAGGTTATTCGGCCTTTGAACGTTGCATTAAACTTGATAGAAATTTTATTGCCGATCATGCCCGCAGGACCTTTAACTATCAAAACATGGCGCGCGATTACGTAAAGTTGTACCAAAAAGCCATCGATGACTTCCACCACCGCGGAATTTTAGACCGTATCCGTGGATGGCTAGCGCCGCAATACGAATTCAAAAATCAAGGTTAACCTCGTCGACGTGTGCCCGTGGCTCGTTTGAAAGATTCTTTTGTGGAGTGGTAGATATGGGGGCGGCCAGTCGCTTCTTCTGCCAGCTGCGCTAAATACACCATAACCCCGTGAGCTTCTAAGTTATCTTTAGCCGGGTTCAAAATTCGGCCTATCTTTACTTTAGGATATGGCTTATTTACATTTACTGCAGCTGGTAATATGCGAGCGCGCGTGAGCATTTCAGCCGTGCCGCTAGACATAGGCTGCATATGTACGGCGTGTGGTCGCATGAATCTATAGGTTAAAACATCAGTTGAGGCGCTGGCTGAAATCGAGTCAACCACCGGCAAATCCGGATTTTCCACTTTATGTGCGAGACGCGTAGCTTTTACGCCCGCGTTTACCCTTCTTCTGACTAGCGGGGAAATGCCAGCGGCTTCCGTGCTCTCGGTATTCGGGATACTCATGTCTGCTGCTCCGAACAGGGCTAAAAGCTCGATTACATTCATGCCAAGTGCTTCGACACGGGATAATATTTTGCTAGCTGTTAGGCGAGCCATGAATTCGGGAACCGGTTTTTTCGCAGCCTGTGCATGATGTTCAATAGCGCCTAATGTGGCAACCTTTCCTAACGGCGTATTCATGATGCGCTCGTGATCAAACGCAAACACGTAATCCCTACCTTCTTCAAGATCTAAAATTATTGTGTCAAAAGATCCACTGTGTTCGTCGCTTAAATAGCGCTTTTTTATCTTGCCGAAGCCTGGATAGGCTGAAGTTGCAAATTCTTCCAAAAGCGCCTGGCCCGCACGGACTGGTGATCGGACTTCTACAACATCAAGCCGTTGCGCAGGATATTTTTCTGGGTCATAAGGCAGGAGGCTTAGTAGCCCCTCATATACTACTAAGTGCTTTTGTGTCAGTTCTTCAAATACTCCGTGAACCCCTTTTTCGTGCTGGCGAATATCTTCTAGCGCAGCATCACGAACAAACTGTAAGCCATTAGCCTCAAACCTGTCGATTTCGGGAGTATGCATCTTTAGTTCGCCAGGTTGGACTTTTTCTTCACACCCGTTAAACGCGGCACAAAACTGCGCACGGCATCATCCAGGCCAAGCACGTGTAAGGCGCCGATCAAGACATAGACATCGTCAATCGATTTTTCTTCTGGGGCAGACATGTCTTCGAGTAGTTTTAGCATCGTATCAACACGTTCTACCAGCCACTTTTCTTCACGCTCATTTATCGCATTCAAGGCGCCGACGCGTTGTGCGTCTGAGCCTACAACTTCTAAGGACCGGGCCGAGTGGTCACGCTTGCGTAAATGCCCGCGCTTAATCAGATTGTTAACATGTAAGGCAACCGTTGCCACGGAGTTATAGTTTAGCCCAGTCATGATTTCGCGGTAGCTGGGGCTATAGCCATGTTCTTTGATAAAACCTTCGATATAGGTGAGTAGAATGCGTTGTTTTTTGGTCGGCCGCAGTGTTTCGCTCATGATTTCTCCTGTTTCTTACTTCCTATTGTATAGAAATTTTTCGCATTTTGTACAGACTTTAGTCAACAATTCGTCTCTGGTGCTATAGTAAAGTTATATATGAAGAACAATGCCTCGCTGTTATACGGTTTTTTCTTAGTTATCGGCGACTTCTTAGCGCTTATCGCGGCCTTTGTGGGAGCTTATATCTTACGGGTCAAGTTTGATACGCGGCCGATTTACGAGCAAGGCCTTTCGGGCTGGGATTTTGTCGAAGCCTTTATCTACCTCTTGCCGTTTTGGGTAATTATCTTTGGGGTCCTCGGGTTATACAATAAAAACGTCTATGAAAA
Organism: bacterium; assembly: GCA_030855955.1. Lineage (GTDB taxonomy): Bacteria > Patescibacteriota > Saccharimonadia > Saccharimonadales > JACDBH01 > JALYQY01. The sequence continues at coordinate 3,916 of JALYQI010000049.1, forward strand.
TCGCTTCTCAGAATTCGGCCGCTTATTAGTCGGATCCTTCGTCGGCATTCTATTCGTTATCGGCTACGCCTACTTTTCTGAGACGCAAATTTTTCCGACGCGTCTGATAACGTTCTACAGCTTCTTGCTGGCCTTCTTTATAGTGCTGTTGTTCCGCACCATTGCCCGTGGTATCCGTCGCAGCTTGTTTCACTTTGGCATTGGGATAAATAATGTTTTGATTGTGGGTGATACCACTATGACCGGTCGGTTTATAGAATCCATCGCCGATACCAAAGCAACGGGTTACAAAATTATAGGTATTGTCGGGCCTAAGAAGCACAAGGATTACCAACATTTCCCAAGCTTTGCCGATGCTGTAAAAGCCTTAGCAAGAAAGGGTGTGCACAGTATTATTCAAACCGAGCTTTATGCCGACCCTATTAAAAACACGGAGATTATGGCATACGCTCAAGAGAACCACATTGCCTTTAGGTTTGTGCCTGGCAATAGCGAGCTTTTCGTCGGCAATATCGATGTCGATCTTTTCCATTCTATACCCGTTATTGCCGTGCATCAGACCGCCCTTGTCGGCTGGGGGCGTATAGTCAAACGACTATTTGACCTTGGATTTGGAGGCCTGATGCTTTTGCTTTCATTGCCAATCATGGTACTGGTTGGCCTGTTGATACTGATTTTTGATACTGGGCCAATCTTTTATCGGCAGGAACGGCTTAGCCGGTTTAATGAAAAGGTTAAAATTTTTAAATTCCGCACCATGAAACGTAAATACAGTGGTCCGTTGCCGGAGGAGGCTTTTGATCAGATGGGTCGGCCAGGGCTCATAAAACAATATCGAGATAATGGGGATTTCTTAGAAGATGACCCGCGCGTGAGTAGAATCGGCAAAATTTTACGCACTACCTCCTTGGATGAGCTCCCTCAGCTATTTAATGTTGTAAAGGGAGATATCAGCTTGGTGGGGCCGCGAGCTCTCGTCGAGCGAGATCTTACAAAGTACGATAAGAAGAATTTAATTCTTAGCGTAAAATCTGGCATGACTGGCCTAGCGGTTATTTCAGGACGCAAGGACCTGCCTTTTGATGAACGACGCAAGCTTGATTTGTATTATGTACAAAATTGGAGCTTTTGGAATGATGTCGTTATTTTGACTAAAACTATCGCAATTGTTTTGTTCCGATCTGGAGCCAAGTAATGAAGGTTGCACTTGTCACCGATTGGATGTACGGCGGTGGCGGGGAGCGGGTCGTGGAAGCCATCCACCAGCTGTATCCAAAGGCACCCATTTATACTTCTTATTGTTCGGACGAATGGCGTCAGAAGCTGAATAATCAAGTTGTCACCGGGTATCTGCAACGTTCACCGTTTAAGCAACTACGACGTTTTTTGCCCGTGCTCCGACAATGGTGGTTCAGGCAGCTTAATTTATCAAAATATGATCTAGTTATTTCAATTACCGGCAATGGTGAGGCCAAGTTTGTGAGTGTGCCAAACGGTACCCATGTCAGCTATTGCCACACACCGGTGCACTTTTACTGGCGGCATTACGAAGAATATGTGCGTAACCCCAGCTTCCACCCCAAATGGCTAGCGCGGCTCGGCTTAAAAATGTTAGTAAAGCCCTTGCGCCAGCGCGATTATACTGCCGCCCAAAAAGTTGATTATTTTATCGCTAATTCTAACCACATTAAATCTGATATAAATAAATTTTATGACCGCGAAGCGGTCGTCATACATCCGCCAATTGACGTCGATCGGTTTGCAAATGCCCAACGACCTGCCCACCCTGAAGGATATATAACTATTGGCAGGCAGGTTCCCATTAAAAAAATTGACGTGATTATTCAAGCCTGCAACGAACTGGAAGTACCCCTCACCGTCATTGGTAACGGCCCAGAGCACGATCAGCTTGTGGCTATGTCGGGACCGAATATAATCTTCAAAACAGAAGTAAGCGACAAAGAGATGCCAAAAGAACTAGCCCAAGCGCAGGCGTTCTTATTCGCCGCTTTCGAAGATTTTGGTATTGCACCCGTGGAAGCTATGGCCACTGGTCTGCCCGTCATTGCCTTTAAAGCCGGCGGGGCACTCGACTATGTGATTTCCGGCAAAACCGGTGAATTTTTCCCCAAGCAAACTGCGGACTCTTTAAAAGTTGCTATGCAGGGCAGCACACAGTACAACCGCGAAGCCATTAAACAGCATACGGCCTCATTTTCCGTTGAAATATTTAAAACTAAGCTGCGTGATTTTGTGGCAGCTTCGGTTTCTTAGATTTTGCAATCTTATTTTTAGCTTTGGCGGCTATGTTAGAAAAAATTCTTCGCAAGGGTAATTTGATAAGTAAAATACCAACCACCAGCCCGCCCGCCAGCCAAGGCAAGGGATTCTGATTTTTCTGGGGTGTAACGGCACCAAGTCGGAATGGCAGTGTTACCGTCGAAGTATTGTCATTGTTTTCAAGTGGCATTACTACGCTGCCTACATGCACTGGATTGCGTACGATAATACCGTCGATGTTAAACACCAACGTATGCTCCCCCGGTGTGACATCTTCAAAGGTGGCAATGCCATTTTCGTCGGTAGTTGCCTTGATTGGATCCGAGTGGAGTTCGACCGGATGGTTCTTGAGCGGCTGTCCGGCTGCATCAACGACTTTTACTTTGTAGACGACACCTTTAGTTCGTACGATGAATGACTTCGTGCTCGTATTGCCTGCTGCATCCCTTAAAACGAGATTCAAATTATATGTCGTGCCCGGCTGCAGCGGCTGGTCGTTGCCGATTCTTACTTCATGTTCGGTTTTAAGTTCGCTGAATTCAATTTTCTGCCTGCCCTTGGAATTTTCCAGACCGTATGTCATGCTGCCGTTACTTTTTTCATCAGTTTTGAACTGCATCGTTATGGTGCTTTCGGTCTTTTCGATATTTGGTTCGCCCTTCAGTTTGGGCCCAGCTGTATCTGACTCAACGCTAGTTTCAGTGGCAGGCGTTTTGATAACTGTGCCGCTAGATGAAGGAGTTTTGGGCGTAGAAGACACCGGATCACTGACTTTAACAGAGCCACCACTTGCACTGACGGACAGGTTGCTGCCAGCATAGGCTGCTTGCACGCCGCTTAGCGACAAGCTGGCCGTACCGGATTTGATAGATTTGAGCGTAACGCTGAATAGTATTTGGTCGCCCGTCGTGTACGAGCCATATTTAACTCCCACATATGTAACGGAACTGCTGGTAGAAGATTTGCTAAATTCCGTAAATGCGCCACCGCTGTAACTTACGTATTGCAAGCGTGAACTGTCAAATGTTAGCTTGGCCTGAGCTGTGTCAACCCGGTTGCTGCCACTGCTAATGCGGACTTTTAAAGTCACTGTATTACCTTTTGTCAGGCTGCTGCTTGATGGAGAAACGTAGAAATTAGCTGAGGCAGCCAGCACCCTTGATGGCAGTAATACCAGGCCAAATGCCATTAAGAAACTAGCGAATATATAAAGTTTTTTCATGCTCATTGTCCCCACTTACTTGCCAGTACGGACAGATCAAGAAGCTCTGTCTTGCCGGATTTATTGATATCGCTGCGGCCGGTACGATCCATTTGCCACTGGCTAGCTAGGATGGAAAGATCCAGCAGGTCAACAGTACCGCTGCAATTGATGTTGGCTGACAAGACCGTTGCCGCACAGGCTTGGGCGCGCTGCAAAGCTTCCAGCGGCCGGACCCGGCCAAAGCCAACATATTGGGTGTACGTGCTGCCGTTCATTTCTCCGGTTTTATGTGCGCTGTCGACAAGTACTGCCTGGATATCTTTTACATCAGCCACTAGCCACTCATCTTTTAGCAGCGCTACAAGTCCGGTGGTTAGCGGAGCGGCAAAAGAGGTGCCGTAAATCGATCCGCTGTAGGCGCCGGTTGGGTCTGCTGGATCATACAGTGTTGTACTAATACTTCCAGAGCCAGGCGCAGCCAAATCGACATATATGCCATAGCTGCTAAAGCTGGCACGTGTATCCGTAAGAGTGGTTGCCGCAACAGCAACCGTAGTGGGATTAGTGGCTGGATAAAGCGTTTGGCCTTGATAATTACAGCCCTCTAGGGCGTAATCCGTATCTCCGCAGTTGCCGGCGGCCACTACAACCACAATTCCCGCCGCTTCGGCATCCGCAATTAACGAATCGATCACCGCATCAGAGGCCGTAGAACCAAGGCTAAGATTAATGACTTCCGCGCCATTATTTATAGCGTAATCCATGGCTTCGGCAAGTTCAGCTGTAGTGGCGGCGCCATCGTCGCTGAATATCTGAAGCGGCATGAGCTTAGCTGTCCAGTCTAAACTAGCTACTCCAATGGCGTTATTGCCGGTGGCGCCAATCATGCCGGCTACCGCCGTGCCATGCCCTACCGCCGCACCGTTGGTATTAGTTGTACCGGCAGACGGGTTGTTGTCATTCTGAGCAAAATCCCAGCCGCGCCAGTCATCGATAAAGCCGTTAGCATCGTCATCTAGACCGTTGCTGGCCAGCGCGCCGCTTTCACTTGGATTCACATACCAGCGCCCGCTCAAGTCTTCATGGGCAAGCGCAAAGCCGGAATCAATCACTGCCACCACCGTGTCGCTGCCGGTGCTGATATTCCAGGCATCTTCTGCGTCGATCAGAGTCAGATAGCTTTGCGGCTCGAATGGATCATTGGTAACCAACGTCGGCCGATAGGATAAATTGGGATGTATAGCTTTGACGTCATCGAGCTTACGCGCTGTGGCTATAGTCGTTTCGTAAAAATTAGTTTCGCCGATCTGATCAAGCACCGGGCTACCGTCTTTGGGTTCCAACATTTCAGCAACGACGACCTCGCTGTTCTGCAACCGGGCTGCCTGCTGTGAATTGGCTTGCCCGCCAAATAAAAGCAAAGTACCTAAAAGGCAGCTACATAATACGGCCGGAGTTTTATATTTCATTTTTGGTTTTAAAGATTTGATCTAAGTATACTACAATTGCCCCGAATTAAACCTTTTTAATATTAAGAAAATATTAGAATTAATTATATTCTTTGTGATATATCATAAATACTTTTACAATATTTTATGCGTGACTTTTTAATAAATTACGTCATAATAGATATTACTTTTAAAAAAATAGGATATGAATTTATGTGCGGTATTGTCGGTTATTTAGGTAAAAAATCAGCAGTCGATTACTTACTCGACGGTTTGGAAATTTTAGAATACCGTGGATATGATTCGGCTGGGATTGCCTTGCTGGATAAAGATACTGTGTCCGTTGCAAGGGTTGTTGGCCGCGTAGAAGCTTTACGAGTGGAATATGCCAATAACTCAATAGAAAGTTTATTAGGTATCGGCCACACGCGTTGGGCCACGCACGGAAAGCCGCTTGAACGTAATGCCCACCCGCAAAACAGTCAACATAACAACTTTAGTGTGGTACATAACGGCATCATCGAAAATTACTTAGAGATTAAGCAATTCCTCAAAAAGAAAGGGTACAGCTTTTCATCAGATACTGATACTGAAGTAATCCCTAATCTTATCGATTACCATTTTACGCAATCAATAGATGTTGAGAAGGCGTTTCTCACTGCAATTAAGCTACTTAACGGCGCCTATGCCGTTGCCATGATCAGCACCCATGCGCCCGGTTATATCTTTGCTGCTAAATTATCCAGCCCGCTAGCGATCGGCATTGGTAAAAACGGTGAAATGTTTTTGGGTTCCGATGGGCTTCCCATGGCAGGCAAGGCCGATAAGATCGTATTCCTGGAAGACAACGAAGCCGCCATCATATCTTCAGAAACTTACCGTATTATTAATCTTACCGATGATTCCAATATAGAGCGTGCTGCCGAGACACTGGAGATCGAAGCTGAGGCAGCTAGCAAAGGTAGGTATCCGGATTACATGCTCAAAGAAATCCACGAAGCACCACAAACGGTACGTTCGGCTATGCTTGGCCGTCTGCGAGTTGAAGAAGGTATTATCAAGCTTGGTGGCTTAGAAGCTGTGCGTAACCAGCTGAAGTTTATTGAGCGCATTATTATTATCGCCTGTGGTACCAGTTATTACGCTGGTATGGTGGGCGAATACTTGATCGAGGAAATTGCCGGCATACCTGTGGAGGTGCAACAAGCTTCAGAGTTTCGTTACCGCAGTGAACCTTTGACCCGCAGCACTGCTGTGTTAGTCATTTCCCAGTCTGGAGAAACGGCCGATGCCATCGCAGCACTCAAGAAACTAGATGGCACTGGCATATTACGCTTGGGTGTAGTAAATGCTCCTGGCTCTACCCTTGCCCGTCTGACCGATGCTGGTGTCTATTGCCATGCCGGGCCAGAAAAAGCCGTCGCCAGCACCAAAGCTTTTATTGCCCAGGTTACGGTGTTATGTTTGATTGCGCTCCATTTATCGAAAAATTACGCAGACTTTAATAAGCTGATCATTGCCCTAGATGAATTACCCGTGCAACTAGAGCAAGTCTTAAAACTTGAGAAGGACATTCAAAAGCTGGCTAAAAAATATGCTACTTCGCGCCACTTTTTGTTTATAGGACGCCGTTATCTATATCCGGTAGCCTTAGAGGGTGCATTAAAGCTTAAAGAAATCAGCTACATTCATGCCGAAGGCTTTGCCGGCGGTGAAATGAAACACGGGCCTTTAGCTTTAATCGATGAAGATTTTCCTACCTTTGCACTCGCGCTGAGCAGTGACATTGCCGAAAAGTCAGCCTCCAACATGCAGGAGATTCGTTCCCGCGGCGGTCCGATACTAGCAGTCATTGATGATACTGCAAGCGAAGCTGCTAATTTAGCTGATGACGTGATTACTATTCCAAAAACGCTTGAACCTTTGCAGCCGATACTAGCAGCAGTCGTGACCCACTTGTTTGCCTATTATGTAGCTCGTGAGCTTGATAGGGATATAGACAAACCCCGCAATCTCGCCAAATCCGTCACCGTTGAGTAAGAATAGTTACTGTATCGACTTGTAAGACTTAGTATCTCAGCTCCTATTTTTTATGCCCTAGTGCCTGGTTAATACGCGTGGAGGAATCGGCTTTTTCTATACCCCCTACCCCATAGATCATTTCTATGCCTAACTGGTCACAAGCCGTTGCTTCAGGAGTAACTTTGACCGAGTCTCTGTCCCCTCCGTTTGCAAATATAAGCTTGTCACAAGGGTATTTTATGACTATTTCGCCCAAAGTTTTTGAAACAGGAGGATCAGTGTCTGCCGCTAGTATTACTTCGTCTACGGCCCGAAGCGCTGAAATAAGTCGTATCCTGTTCCGCTCATCCAAAATAACCTTGCCTTTTTTGAGGATTTGTTGCTGGTCATTGTTAACGATGACTATTAAATAATCGCCCATATTAGCTGCTGCCTCGATCATATCCAGGTGCCCACCGTGTAAAGGGTTAAAAAATCCGCTTACAATAACTCTTATCATCTAATGCTCTTAATATTACTCATAACCATACTACCTTAACGCCCAACCGCTTACCAAAACTAAGTACCTTTTATACATGATTGTTTCTTCATTACATCATAAATTTATAATCCTTTGTTGGTATACTGATAATCATGAAACTACTTGTCAGCGGAGGCGCAGGTTTTATTGGGTCTAATTTTGTGCATCTTGTACTGAAAGAGCGCCCCGATTATCAAATATCCGTTATCGATAAACTGAGTTATGCAGGAAATAAAACGAGTTTAAATTCTGTCTTAGACAAGATTAAATTCGTAGAAGGCGATATTTGCGACCAAGAACTAATTGATTCGTTGGTGGCAGACTGTGATGTTGTGGTACATTTTGCAGCTGAATCGCATAATGACAATTCGCTTGCTAATCCTTGGCCATTTGTCGAGAGTAATCTGATAGGTACATACCAAATATTAGAAGCCGTACGTAATCATGGAAAACGCCTGCAC
>JALYQI010000052.1 GCA_030855955.1 bacterium
CTGCAGCAGTATTACCGCCATTATGAGCCCGCATTTTTTCATCTTACTTATGATTATAATCCAAATATTTGAGTGAAGAAAATAACTTGTTAATTTCCTCCGATAATACGCGTATTATCTCAAGGAGATATCACTTTAGAAGGAGTCGAGAAAAAGATCGATTTCACCGTTTAATACTGCTTCGGTATCGCTTGTTTCAACATTGGTGCGTAAATCCTTAACTTGTTTATAAGGATGAAGCACGTAATTTCTGATCTGATTTCCCCATGCAGCTTGTTCGTTTGGTCCCTTTAACTCAGAAATTTTGTCTGCGTGTTGTTCCATTTGCAGCTGGGTAAGCCGCGAACGCAATATGGTCATGGCAGCTTCTTTATTCTGCAGCTGCGAACGCTCATTTTGAATTGCCACACTTATTCCCGTCGGCACATGAGTAATACGCACGGCTGAGTCCGTTGTATTAACGCTTTGTCCACCGTGACCCCCCGCCCTGTAAACATCAGTTTTTAAATCTTTTTCATCGATTTCTAATTCTTCCGGCTGTTCAATTTTAGGCATAATTTCAACTTTGGCAAAACTAGTTTGTCTTAGCGAATCAGCATTGAATGGGCTCAACCGAACTAAACGGTGCACACCATGTTCGTTTTTTACTTTTCCAAAAGCCAGTGGCCCAGTAATATCCAGCGTGACTGTTTTCAGCCCGGCCTCTTCCCCAGGTGATTCGGCCACAACCTTCACCGTATATTTATTGCGCTCTCCCCAACGCACATACATACGCATCAACATTGCAGCCCAGTCCTGCGCGTCAGTCCCACCGGCTCCGGCATAAATACTAATAATTGCCTGATGATGATCGTAAGGACCACTATAACGGAGTAGTTTCTTGAGTTGCTTGAACTCTGTTTCTAAATCATTAAGTTGTTGTTCGATTTCAACCTGCAAGGAGTCATCTTTTAGAGAAGTTATTTCTAAAGTATCATTTATGCCTTGAGCTAGAGTCTGCCATGGTTCGACCTGCTGTTTTAGAGCGGCATGTTTTTTTGAAACTTCTCCTGCAAATTTGGCATCTTGCCAAAAGTTTGTTTGCTTCATTTGCTGTTCATACTCTGCGATTTCTGCAGTTAAAGCATTTAATTTTACTTTAGAAGCAGTTTCAGTAATTGCAGCTTTGAGTAACTCTGCTCGTTTGTGCAGATTTTCCATCCCTACCCCTTCAGCCATAATGCGGATAGCTGATCGTAAGCTTCATCCACAAAAGGCCTGCCAGCGCTGCCTAGCATACCCATATCCCAGGTATTATCGGAAAACATTAATTCGGTCGTATCAATAATGTGTTTTTTCGTTACACTTCTAATCCGTTCAGGAAGCGCATAATAATCATCAACTATATCATCAAAAAAATACCGATTGGTATAGCCCTGGGCAGTACCGGCTACCGTTTGACCGGCACGTTGGTAACGACCCAAACTATATTGTTTTGCAGCCTCAATATCGGCTTCGTCGATATCGCCTTGACGGACTTTTTGTATTTCTGAAATCATAATCTCAAACAATGGTTTAGCATTAGCTGGCATTATTTGGGCTCCAAACCACCATGAAACGTTGTGGCTGAGTTGATTAAATCCAGAACTCATGGAATATACCAACCCTCGTTCCCTAGCGGCACCTAGGATTTTAGAATAAAGAGTTTCGGTCAACATAGTATTGATAAGTTGGCCAGCATCCCACTCAGGTTCATTAAGCCGTTCCAAGTGAAACGTATCTACAATAAAATAGATGTTTTTGACACTAGGGTTTCTTAGGTACAAACTTTTATCTTGCTTGATTGGCGTTTCTACCGGCAATGGGATCCGTCCATTGCCAATCGGTAATTCCATATCTTCAAGCATACGCACAATGGTTGCCCGGTGACCTTTTAGGCTTCCGGCAATAACGAAGCGCATATTAGTCAATGTATGAGTACGCTTGTAATGCAATTCTATATCTTCTTTGGTATTATTGGTTAAAATTTTTATTCGTTCCCTATCAGTCATCGCTTGATAGCCACAGAATTTGCGCATCGCCAAACTCAAATGCCTGAAGTGATTGTTGGCACGTCCATTTAGCTCTTCACGAACATTACCAAGTTCAGCCTCAAATTCTTCTTGTAAAAACCGCGGCCTGCTAATCGCCAGAATCATTAAATCCAGTATCCTATCCCATTCAAAATCCGCACACTCGGCCTCATAGGTTATGTCGTAGACGCCTGTGCTGGCGTTATTGTATGCTCCATTTTTTTCAAATTCGGCCTGGAAATGACGAGCTTTGGGATATACCTCATTAGCCCCAAGTAACACATGCTCCATAATGTGAGGCGTTTCCCATTTGGCAAGGTCTACCAGATATTCGCCGGCTCTAAAGTTAAATTCGAAAGTCATTACACTGGCATCGGGGACATCAATTAATAAACCTTCCGCACCATTACTAAGAACAATTTTTTCTACTGTGTGCTTCATCTATTTTCGCTTTTTCGCTTTGGTTTTACGTTTCCTCTCAGCTTTACGCTGTTTTTGTTTTAGGGATTTCGAAGTATGGGTTTTAGTACCACCTTTTGGAGCACTCCTAGCCGGCACAAAGTCATCTTCATCAAATTCATCAACTTTTAAGATACGGTCAGCATTATCTACAGAACTTCTGGCGGCTCGCGTGAGCTCTGTTTCTATGGGCTCATCAAGATCATCTACATCTACCGGCCGCGCGTGGAAAATACTTCGGAGCACATC
>JALYQI010000053.1 GCA_030855955.1 bacterium
GTGCAGACGAACGGCGCTTTACCATAGCTTCCGCCCCACATGAGCAACAGGTACGTATCACAACCAGAATTAGCCATAGCGAATTTAAACAGTCACTAGCCAACCTTCCGCCCAATACTGAAATCAATGGTTTCAATATTGAAGGCAATTTTGTTTGGGTTGCTTCTAAGCGCCCCAAACTATTTTTAGCAGCTGGTATCGGCATCACTCCGTTCCGTGCCCTAATTGCTGATCGAATCCACAGCAAAACACCGCTTGATGCCACGCTGCTATACAGCAGTTCGCAGCAGCCGGCTTTATTTGCAAACGAACTAAGTTTTTGGCAAAAGACCGACCCTACCTTAAAAGTTCATCTATTACCAAACCGGATCACAATAGCAGATAATGCAAGCCTTATCCCTCAATGGCTCAAAAATTTGATGTATGTGTCTGGTCCCAGCCGAATGGTCGAGGAGATTGCCATAGCTTTGATTGCCCACGGCTTGCCTAGAAAACAGCTCAAGACAGATATGTTTACAGGGTACGATAGTTAATAATTATTGACTGTTAAGCGTATAATTCTTGTCAAGAGGTAATTATAAAGGAGCACTACTATGAGTTTGCTTGAATACGCTAGCGCAGCAAATGATTTTATTCAGTGGCCGTTAGCACAAGATACAATACAAATAATTGAAAATACCGGCCAAACACGATTTGATGCCATAAGGTATGAGATAGATCACCCCACGAAACCTGAAGTTCCCCAACAAGTACCGATTATTAATCAAGGCGGCGATCATGTCGGTGAAGTAAAGCATTCGTACCAAGATCCAGCCTTTCGGGAAGCCTGTAGAGCTGCATTAGAGGCAAAAGAAGCCGAGGCACTCGGTAGTCTAGCCATCACGCACGCTGAGTAAATATTACATCATTCTTCTGGTTGCCAATAATTACAGATTGTTTTGTGAAAACATTACCATAAAATGCTTTGGTTAAATTTGACATATATTTTGAAGCTGCTAACCTTGACCTTGTGTCTTTTTTGCGTGTGAGGTAAAAGAGCACATTTAAGCCCTGAATTCCAGACACAAATATCTAAAATTTAGCATATAACTAAGGGATTTCGCAGCTCGCTGAAGCTGTTTTAATTGCGGCTTTTGCATGTTAGCCAGGGTTACAGGAGGGTTTACTAAAATGCGTCTAACCGCATTATCGATAGGCTTGTTTTCTTCAAGTTTAGCGCTGGCTTCGGCTAGCCAACCAGCTGCACCACCCTTACAGTTAGTAAACGACAGTACTTATGATCTAGGTGCGATTACTATATCAACCACATCAGCTGTTAAAAAATTAGGTGTCAATAACATACTAGGTGTAACCAAAACTTCTTCGGATTCATCGGAAGATCAAATAGAAAAACCTGAAGAGGTATTAGTTACAGTCAAAAAAGGGGAAAGCTTGAGCAAGATTGCCAAAGCTCACGACACCACCTTCAAACGCTTATATAACGCAAATGAATCCATTAAACATCCGGATTTGATAAACCCTGGTCATAAAATTCGTATTCCTAATAAAGACGAAGAACTTAAGAGCCGAGCATTACCCGAACCGCCAAAAAAGAAAATATTTACGACTAAGGTAGTAACAAAGCCTCGCAAAAAATCTAACTATACGCCGGCTCCAAGGCAAACTGTTGTCTCCCGAGCTCCTGCAGTCGCCAACGGCAGTGTTTGGGACCGATTAGCGCAGTGTGAGTCTGGTGGCAACTGGTCAATCAGTACCGGCAATGGCTACTACGGTGGTTTGCAATTTACATTGAGTACATGGCAATCAGTAGGAGGCAGTGGCTATCCCCACCAAAACTCTCGAGAAGAGCAGATTAAACGCGGCCAAATCCTACAAGCCCGATCTGGTTGGGGCCAGTGGCCAGCCTGTACTTTGAAACTAGGCTTAAGATAAAACTGAAAAAACTGCTCCACAACTTTATTGTTATTAGGAGTAAACAACCATAAAAGCGAAATATACTACAGTACGTATTGTTAATTTAACTATACTTAAGTGTATATAAAGTTTAGGAGTAGTGCATGGAAGAAGAACAGCGAACTGAAGTCCGACGTGAAGTGTCGACAGATGGAAACGCAACAGTACAACGGGATACGGTCAGAACAGATCAATCTGTACCTGGATCTGTGCTTGCAAAGAGGATAGTCTATTACATTGGCGGAGCTTTATTGTTCCTGCTAGCCCTACGATTCTTACTTCTCTTATTAGGAGCATCCAGAAATAGTGGCTTTGTGGATTTTATCTACAGCCTTAGTGGAGTATTTGTCGCGCCTTTTAACGGTATATTCAACGAGCCTACTTATGGCCGTTCGGTCTTTGATACCGCTACCTTAGTAGCCATGGTTGTTTACGCCATTGTCATGGTGGGTATTGCCAAGTTATTTACGCTAAACAAGCGTAATCGCGACGTAGCCTAAGATTAATTAACATGAGGAAAAATTAATTATGAGAGACGAAACTATTTACAAAGTAGCCTTTGTACTAATGGCAATCGGTGGAATAAACTGGTTACTAATCGGTTTATTTGAGAAAAATTTAGTGGCTGAAATTTTTGGTGGTGCAGACACCTTAGAACGGTTTATTTACGTTCTTGTCGGCCTTGCTACCCTATATTGCTTGTGGCGATATTTCAACGGTCGTAATCACGACAGGGTTTAAAACCGATAGCGGATATAATATAAAATAGGCACGCTGCAGTTGCGGTAGTGCCTGTTTTTATTTGTTATCATAAGAGCTATGGCGGGATATAAAGGGCATACTTTTGGGGCGGCGTTTTTCGTCGTAATGTACGTTTTGGTGATTGCCTTAGCGCCATTTTCACTGTTTGCGTCAAGTGTTGGCCTGCTGAGTAACGAGCAGACTCTTGCCGGATTGATGATTGTCGGCATGTTGTTTGGATTGTGGCCCGATATAGATACAAATTCGCGGGGACAGGATATATTTTTTGCCGTCGCCTTTATTACCGATATCGCCCTCATTTGGGCGGGCAGGTTAGAAGCTGCTGCCTATTTGGGTTTGCTTGCGATGACACCGATTGTCGGCAAGCACCGAGGTTGGACTCACAGCCGGATCGCCATGATTTTAGTTCCACTGCCGATCGTTCTCATACCTTATGTCTATAATCATAATAATATGACTGTGGCGATCTTATTTTATGGCGCCGCAATAACTGGTTACTTCAGCCATTTATTCTTAGATGGCCTTATTACCAAAAAATTTCACATCAAGTCCAAAAAATGGTGATTAGACAATGTTAATTAGTTTTTTTTAATTTCAAGTTACAATTGTTATATGGACATAAGCTTATGGCAAAATTCACTAAATACGGTGGATGATTTTTTTACGCAACCAAATTTTTTAAGATCTATTC
>JALYQI010000058.1 GCA_030855955.1 bacterium
ATCAAAGCCTGTGCCCGATTCGAACACAGACCATTCTCGACCATTAAAGCGGTAAATGTTAATGTAGCCTTCTCTATCCGCCTCTGGATCGAACACATAGCCGACGAGCCAGGTATTATTCTCAAGAATTTTCCCAAATTTTACAGCGTAGCCAGCTTGTTTATCAGGTATTGTTAGCTGGTCGAATATCTGTTGAGCTGATAAATCCTGAGCCTGCACTTTCACCTGGATTTCCCTGAAAGGGACTACAGAAAGCGTAGATACACCAGGCCTCACTAATGGTCCATAAGCATTTAGCGTATGTTTACCCGGCCGCAGCTTTATGCCACTCCTAAGTTCATCGGCAGATACTTCTTCGTTGTCCAGTGTAATTAATGTAAACGACCCAGGTAGATCAGTTTTTACCGTTCCATACCAGGCAAAATTGTATAAACCCCAACCAGCCAGAATTATTAGAAAGAAAATGATAATTTTTTTAATCGGTAGTCCGTATATCATGGTGATGATCCTGGGCCTGTATACCTGGCAGCATATTTAAAATCGTACTCTCCATTACCGCCTAATTTGCTGAGCTCTTTAGAATAAAAACCGGATTTTATTTCGCCTTTAGTATTCTCGCCGGCTGAAGACTCAAGGGTCGTAAAAGTGCCGTCGGCGTTTTTACTGACCAGGATGCCGATATGTCCGGAGATAGCACCGTCGCACCCCCTACTGATGGTCAAGAAGTCGCCTGGCCTAGCCTCGGCAATTGGAATTTCCACAATGTTCGGGTCTGCGCCGGTTACATACATACCGGAACAGCCAGCTGTTGTCTTATAGCCAAAAGCACTAAATAAGGCCAGGTTGGTATAACCGCTGCAATCAATAAAAGCAGTATCTACGAGGGTTTGAGGGTTATTGTTGTTACTGCTCAAGAAAGCTTCAGCATCGGCGCCGCCATTAAGCCGATTATCGGTATTGCCTACCCCCCATGTCCCAGACCATTTACTATGACCGTTCGAATAGCGGATGTCTGGATAATTTTGGGCCGCACAGACGATCTTTTCATTACCGGTAACTGAGGTACAATTTATTGGACCCGTTGGGGTACTTGATGAGCCGCCTGCGCCATGTCCAAGTTCTATACAAGCGGCTTCATCTATTTTTTCGTGACAAGCCATGGCTTTGGCATTTATCGTATCAGCTAAGTAAAAACGATAACGTTTCATGTTCTCGGTATCCTCTTGGCAGGCCTCTTCCTCTGCCCTTTCGTCCATGCGTACTGAAATACCTGCCGTTAATACGCCAGAAATAGGATCTACTTTTGAGCCAAAACACGGCTCATATTTGGTCATATCACTGTAATGATCAACAACATACTGAGCATTCTCCGCAGGGATTTCAAAACGAGGATCTTCTTGTTCTGATTGCGTAAAGCCGGTTTGTGCAAAGCCATAATCATAGGTTGCTTGGGCGTGCGCACTGGGCATTAATTTGGTTACACCAGACCCAAACAACGACATCATGTTGCCCGGTAGAGTGGCAAGCGAAGTCATGGAGGAACTCATAGAGGCAAAGAACGGTTTTTGGATAACCGCAGATGAAAGCAGAGACTGCGAATCATAAGGGTCGGCTAGTCTAGCTAAAAGCGGCTTTTGGCGGAACAGAAGGATTTGCTCAGTTTTTGCCGCAGCATCAACTTGTATTTCTTCTGTTCCGCTTAACTCCTTAGCTCCCATTGCCAAAAATGAATCATTGGCAATAAGGCGTGTGCCGTAGTTGGCGGCGTTACCGCGCAGTTCTCCCGCTAAGCCATTACTCACGCCACCGCCAAAGACCAAGCGGGCTAAATTTTCAAAGATATTAAATCTGTCGGCCGCAACACTTATGGCTTGATCAGTGAAGAAATCAGTAAAAATAGCTAAGGGACCACCGCTGGCAATTGCACCACCAATGGATAGACCGATTTGCCCCAAAGTGCTGCCAGCAGCATCACAAAAAGGGTCTATAGCAGGGATGCTATCTACATAGCCAAAAAACTCGGGTTTTTCCCTGCCGGGTTTCATTACAGATGGCATATCAGAGCCCGTAACTTCTTGGCCTTGTTCGGCCTGAATACTAGCGGCACCAAAAGCAGATGTTTTGCTCGCCTCATCATAGAAGTTAGAAGTATAAGTACCGAGTTCGTCTAAGTTTACATCCTGTTGGCTGCCCAAGAAAATAGCTTTAATTTGTGAACCCGCTGAAAACGAAATTGCCCCCAGGCGCATCAGGGGCAAAATGACATTCGAATACATATAGGGGCCGAAAGAATCACCAAATTCTTTGACGGAGCACATCAAGGTGGCGATGCCGGCTATCCCAACACCCCTTGTGAAATTGGTACGCATACGGTTGGAGACAACGCGGATGCCTTCTTCTCCCGAAGGTATGCCTTCAGTGTCAACCATATCATTAAAATCTTGCGCCACTCGGTCTGCGGCAGTGGCGTTATCTTGATCGGCCTGCGACCCATCCTCTGGGGCGTCTTCGCCTGTCCTTTGACGGGTAAGGTCAGACTCCTGCACACCATTACGGATATATTTATCTGCCTCATCGTTTACTCGTTTGTTATAATCTACGAGTGACTCCCCTGTTTCACGGGCTCGATTGGCAAATAAATGATAAGTGACGTTGGCTCTTTTTATCATTAAGCGCTTACTATGATAGCTCGTAATTTTGCTGAAATTCATAGAATCGACTGAAGCACGTAAAATTTGCCGGGCCTCACCCGTACTACCAAAGCCACGTAAAGTTACACGTAATTTGCCGTTACCAACTTGCTCAAAGGCGTCTACGTTAACACCGCGAAATTTCATGTTATCAAGGGCTTTTTTACCTGCCGTTGTGCTTGGGTCTAGGGTGAAAGCCTGGATATTATTTCGACCGTCGTAATCAGGATTTAAACCCGCTGCTCTGAGCTTGGCTTCGTACCTGTCGGCCATCTTATTGCCCAATAGTCCAAGATTATTTTTATATCGGGTACCTTTCATGTACCGGAAGATATGGGTAACGCGGCCATCATTAAATTCTTCTTGGGAGCCGAAGTGAAATTTTTGTAGCATCTCAGCAAACTGCACTGCTTGCATTGGCCCGGAGAGTATAGAAAATAGGCCGATGCCACCCGCCGCCGTGAGGCCCAAAATACCAGCCCCAATGCCAGTTTTTTTATTGAAAATACGTCCGCGCAAACCTCTTTTTTTGGGGCTCTCAGATCGGAAGAGTCCTGGCTCTTGTTCGGCATCACTATTATCAGAGTTTGGTATGCTGCCATCTACATGAGTACCGTCATCTTGCAGTCCGGCTTGAATCTGATCTAGACTAGCCTGCTCACTAGGTGACAAAGGCTCAGCACCTTCGTCGGCCAAATTACGACGGGCCTTCTCTCTTGCTTTCAGAGCCTCCGGGCTATAGTCCCGTTCCTCATCCTGATAAACTGGCATTCTCTAATTACATTCCTGGCGCAAGCCGGTTATCCAAGTCTATTGTACCTTGTAGC
>JALYQI010000060.1 GCA_030855955.1 bacterium
ACTTTGTCCTGCAATAGAGCATGAGTACCGACAGCAAATTTTATATTGCCCTTCTTTAACGCCTGATAAGAGAGGTCTTTTTGAGTTTTTTTCTGGTTTCCCACCAGTAAGCCAATATATTTATCGATCTTAAGAGGTTTTAATAGTTGATTGATACTCTCTGCATGCTGACGTGCGAGCAGTTCCGTTGGGGCTAACAATGCTACCTGAAAACCAGCCTGCATTGTCATAACGGCCGCCATGGCTGCAACTACTGTTTTACCAGAGCCTACATCCCCTTCAACTAATCTGTTCATTGGTACTGATTTATTTATATCTTTATAGATTTGCCATACGGATTTGCGTTGTGCGTCTGTGAGCTTAAATGGCAGGTGTTTAACAAAATCTTTGGCAGTAGCTTCATCAAATTTAATGACCGGTGCAGTCTCGTGTTCTATCTCTTGCTTTAATATTTTGCTTGCCAACATTAATTCGAATATTTCTATAAATCCCAACGTTTTTTGAGCTTCTGTGAGTATTTGTGAAGAAGAGGGAAAATGCAGCTCACGAAGTGCTTTGGAGTATTCCAGTAATTCGAACTTTTTTATAAATTCCTTAGGTAATACTTCAGGCAAAGAATTTGCACGTTTAGTTGCTTGGGCCATGGTTTTGCGGATTAATACCGTTGAAACACCCTTGCTTTCGCGGTAGACGGGCACAATCCGAGCCATGTGAATAGGCATGTCGCTAACAAGTTCAACGCTCGGGTTCATTACTACAAAACGCTGGTGACTTAATTCTAATTTACCGGTTATATAATATTCTTGATTAATTTTAAGTGCTTCAGCTCGGTATGGTTGATTAAACCAAATTAAGCGGACGGAACCGCTTTTGTCACTGGCAACGGCTTCGGTAATATGCATACCGCGATGGACATATCGGCCTTTGGCTTGCTTGATCTTGGCTTGGATTGTTACTACTCCAGGTTTTGTTTGAGCAATTTGTGTTATCTTGGAGTAGTCATAATAAGCTCGCGGAAAATAATGCATCAAATCCCATACTGTATTAATTCCAATACTTGCAAAGGTATTTGCAGTTCGTGGACCCACGCCCTTTAATGCAGTTAATTCAGTCTCCATGTTTAGAGACAAGTATACATATAATTTATTTTGGTTTGCGGACTAAAAAGACTGTACTGGGTCCAAAGTAAGACTTGGCGAGTGTGCTTTGCATCAGATTCTCAATAGCTAATAATCCTCCGTGCGGAATAAGTTTTTTAATTTTTGGGCTACGAAGATTAGATACAGATAGCACTTTTTCCACCCGTAAACCGGCGTGGGCTAACTGTTTGCGTACAGTTTTAGGATTGTGGTTTACAAATGGAATCTCATCATCGCGGCGATTTTCCGGAGAACGGATATCCACCGGTTCTAGCGGCAGTTTTTTACCTTTTAAGGCGTGTTTAACACGATTTTTAAAGTTACCATAATTAGCAAATTCAAAGAAGAAATAGCCGCCGGGTTCTAATATACGTGCGATTTCGGCAAATTCAGCCGATGGATCAGGTAAATGGTGAAGTACCCTCACGACAGTCACTAAATCAACGCTGCCGTCGGCAAACTTCAGATCATCAGCCTGCATCAGTTTGCGTTCGACAGTTGGAAAATCAGCTAAATATTCCTCACCAATATCAAGCTGCTGCTGGGAAGGTTCCGCAAGCGTGACTTTATCAGCATATTGCGTTAATACAGCGCTCAGTCGTCCGTAACCACCACCCACATCGACGGCATGTTTAAAGTGTTTGCCTCGTAACATTTTGTATAAGGCAATTACTTCGGCCGAATGTTCATAATCGCGGCCGTTCCAGTAATGAAGATAGTTATGTTTCGGGTCATTATACTGATCGGCTTTTTTCCTTGTAGTCGTAGAGGGCATATTTTCTTCCTTAAATGTTGTTAAAATTCCACGATAGCTGAAGCGTTTTTACCGCGTCTTACTATAGCATGACCATTTATGTTGTCGTGTTCATTAAATGTAGTCTTATCTGTTCCAACTTGCTGCCCGTTAATATACACTGAACTGTCAGACAAAAACCGGCGTGCTTCCCCTTTGCTAGATGCCAGCCCAGCTGATACTAAAACCTCATAAATTAATGTCTCATTGATGTGTGCTTTAACAACTATTAACTCGGATTTGAGCTGATTAAAATCATTAACTGATAAATTCCTATAATCTCCGCTATTAAACAGGACTTCGCTAAGTCGTTGTATTGCTTCGGCACGATCCTGGCCATGAACTAATTTGGTCACTTCAAACGCCAATGTTTTTTGGGCTAAGCGACTTGCCCGATCATCGTTGAATTGTTGTTCAATGATTTCAATTTTTTCTTTAGGGAGTAATGTATAAATTTTAAGAAGTTCACTGGCAGTTTCATCATCGACATTAAGCCAGAACTGGTAAAATTTATAAACAGAAGTTTTATGGGCATCGAGCCAAACAGCACCCTCCTCGGACTTGCCAAATTTCACACCCGTCTGCTTATTGACTATTAGGGGTTGTGTCCATACATGAGCTTCATTTCCTGTGAGACGTCGGATTAGTTCTACCCCTGCGATACAGTTGCCCCATTGATCTGCCCCACTTAGCTGCAAGGTTACGCCTTTTTCACGGTTCAAATGCAAAAAGTCATAGCCTTGAATCAAGGAATAGCTAAATTCCGCATAACTAATACCGGCTCCTTCTTCTGACAGGCGTGATTGTACAAATTCACGACCAAGCATCAGTCGCATCGGCATGTGTTTGCCAATATCACGTAAGAAATGCAGGTAATTTACATCTTTAAACCAATCATAATTATCAACTATCTCAAATTCTTTGCCCGCAAAAATGCGGCGATATTGTTCGGAAATCGCCAATTTGTTGGCCGCGATTTGTTCAGGCGTAAGTAAATCGCGTTCAGTTGCCTTGCCGTCTGGGTCACCAATCATGCCAGTGGCGCCGCCAACCAACAAAATAGCCTTGTGGCCATGATCAATGAAGTGCCGCACCATCATAGCGGCAGCAAGATTACCAATAGTCATCGAATCTGCCGAAGGATCTACACCCCAGTAAAAAGTAATTGGCTCGCCATCAATCGCTTTAATGTCTTGGTATGTTGTTTGGTTCACTAAACCTCGCCAGGAGAGTTCTTCGGATAAAGACATTCAGCATCCTTTCAGTAAATAGATTTATAATCTGTTATCATCAATGATTATAGCTGAAGAAGGAACCTTATTCACGCTAAAAATATGATTAGTTTTGGTTAAATGCTTTTGGTATACTAGCAATCAGACATAAGGAGCTTAAAGAGAATATCTATGGCAATTAAAAAGCCGTCAAATTTTTCAGGGCCTCGCAAGCCAGTGCAGAAAAGTAACATGCATGTGACGAAGAGTGGTAAGACCATAAAATTACACAGTTCGCTCACCGATCGCATGAAAGCTAATAAGGATCAAAAGGCTGTTCGAAAGGCTGAACGCTTACGTGGTATGCCAAAAAGTCGCTTTAAACGCGTCCTTTACCGTATGCACCCGAAAAGGCTGGCAGCATACTGGTTTTCACGAGAGGGCGGCATCATGGCTCTCAAGGTCACTGGCATAGGAATTGTAGCCATGTTTATTTTAATGATAGGTGTCTTTGCTTATTTCCGTAAAGATTTGCCTAATTTGCGCGATATATCTGGTAATAACATCGGCGGTTCAATCCGATATTACGACCGCACAGGTAAAACTTTGCTATGGGAAGATTACGATGCTGTTAAACGCATCCCTGTCCAGGGCGACAAAATTTCTAATCATCTGAAACAAGCTACGATTGCCGTTGAAGACCGTGATTTTTATAAACATGGCGGCTTTGATACCAAAGGTATTACGCGTGCGGCGTGGACTAACCTAAGAGGTGGTACGAATACGCAAGGTGGCTCAACTATTACTCAGCAGCTCGTAAAATTAAGCCAGGACTGGACCGATGAGCGTACCTATACGCGTAAGGTGAAGGAACTCATTTTGGCCGTCGAACTGGAGCGGAGTTATAGTAAAGAAGAAATCTTAACCGGATATCTTAATACCGCCCCTTACGGTAACATCCAGTATGGTGCTGAGGTTGCCGCACAAGATTATTTTCACAAGCCCGCAAGTAAACTAACTTTGGAAGAATCTGTTTTTTTGGCCGCCATTCCGCAGGCCCCGAGCTTTTATTCTCCTTACGGCGCCTATTATAAGGAAAAGAATTCCAATGGCACTACAGGTAAAGATTCCGTGATCTATCGTATGCACTACACCTTAGACGTAATGACAGAGATGGGTTTTATTACTCCTGAACAACGTGATGCATCAAAAAAAGTTGATGTGTTGGCAACCGTTAAAAAGCCGGATAATAAATTTACCGGTGTGAAAGCGCCATATTTTGTACTGACTGCTAAAGAGCATCTGGAAAAAGAATATAGCGCAGAAACCGTAAATCGTTCGGGTTGGAAAGTTACGACTACTTTAGATCTTGGCTTACAAAACATAGCTGAAGATGAAGTGAAAAAAGGTATGACTCAGGTACAAAACCAAGGCGGTAATGTTGCTGCGATGGTAACAGAAGATGTAGAAACAGGCCAGATTGTTACTATGGTTGGTGGGCCAGACTTTAATAATAAGACCTTTGGTCAGAATAACTACGCACGTGCACCACTTCCCCCTGGTTCAAGTGTGAAGCCATATGATTATGCAGCCTTAATTGAGAATTCAAATAATGTTGGTGCAGGTACAGTTATCTATGATACACAAGCACCATTGCCAGGTTATCCTTGTACCAACCGATCCCGTCCGAAATCCGGGGGGAATTGTTTACATGATTATGACTTCCGTTTTCCTGGTCCAGTCACTCTTCGATATGCTTTGGGTGGTTCACGTAACGTACCTGCCGTCAAAGCTATGCTGATGGTCGGCGTAGATAAAACGATTGAGACATTTGAAAAACTTATGAACGCCAGCAATCCCAATTCATTTGGATATAACTGTTACCAAGGTGCAGCTAAAGAATTTATCGCCGAAACAGAAGCCCCATGTTATGGATCTGCTGCCATAGGAGACGGAGCTTATCTCAAAATGGACGAGCATGTGCACGGACTGGGAACTTTGGCACGTAACGGCCTTAATATCCCTCGAACCTACATAATGAAAATTGAAGACAGCTCGAATAAAACCATCAAGGAATGGAAACTAGAAGGCGGCACGCAAGCAGTACGACCCGATACGGCATATATTATCAACGACATGCTGTCGGATCCCCGTGCCAGTTATTTCTCACGAAAAGTACATGATTTTGATGGGGGTAAGGGAAACTGGGACTTTGCAATCAAAACCGGTACTACCAACGATGCTAAGG
>JALYQI010000017.1 GCA_030855955.1 bacterium
AACCAAGAAACACCGGGCCGAATTGCCTACTGAGGAGCAGCCAGTCAAAACCGACAATGGTCATGACAACTCGCTTGCGTTCAAACACGTCATGCCCATGAATTGTCGTTTTGACGCTGCTCCGCCATGAGAGCCAATTTATGCCCGGACCCATAAGCCCATGGATGCGGCCTGAACTGTCTTTTCAATTGTGTTTTTAGCGTGCCTAAGCTTCTTTGCATACTTTCTTTGCGATAGAAGAAAGTATGAACTTGCTTGTTTGTTTAAAGGAGTGGCAATGACCTGGTTCTTTATCAAAAGAACTCCAAGGTTATTCGCCGGATACGTTTGTATCCTAATAGTATTGAATTATATTAATAAGCGTTATATAATATCTTTTATCCTTTGTCGAGCAAACTCCAAAGGTGTTATTTGACAAGTAGACATAATAGTTAACAGCGACATTGAGTTTTTTAGATTATAAAGATTTGAATCTCGCTGTTAACACAGTTGAGTACCAGAAAGGTGAACAGTATGTTCGCTAAGATTGATGTTAGAATCTGCGCTGATGCGTGGGCCATGATTTTTCCTGCCATCCGGCAAAAATTCACAAACGATGTTATCGACAAGCTGCGTGGTGCGATCATAGTGCTTGATCCGCGTCCGCCTGAGGAAGATCATGCTAATGAAAAGTACCCGGTCTTGTACCAGGCCACTATTGTATCTTCGGCAACAGATGAAAAGTACGTCCGGATTGCTACCAGCATGGCACTTGCTTCGCTAAAGACAGGTCTTCCCAGCTGCCGCATACAGCAGGAATATCCGAACTTGTACGAGGAGGGTGACACCAAGTGGGGTGGCAGTACCGTTGATCCAGATGGATTGATCGTTGCCTTCAGCGGCGTCCAAGCCGTATTTAGCGAGATGATCGCCCAATGGATGGCATCTGCTATCAGGGCCCAGTACCGCTATTGGATAAACGATCTGAACGGTTCATGAGCCAAGATAGCTTGTTAATCAAAAAAAGATCAACTGTGGAAGTGGCAGGCAGAGAGTAGTTTGGGATAACCCAGGCATATGACTCTCTTGAGTCATCTTCCTATCCCTAACCTATTGTCTACTTGTCATTTCCGCTTAAACAAGTGAGTGCTTGTTCTGACGAGTCCAAAAGGACGAAAAGCGCATAAGTATACTAACAGAGCTCTGAGCTATGAGGGCTCTTTTTAGTTACTTCCTTAACAACAATAATGTAAGCTATTTTACGGCTGTTGGTTGTGTAATTACCTACAATGCACTAGTAATTAAATAAAGAAAGGATCAGAGACTATGGGCCGCAGTACTATTATTACGATTCTTGCTATCATCGGATTAATCGCAGTTGTAATGTTTGTTTTCTAACATAGTTTAGAAAAATATATTTAAATAGGGCCTTACTGTAATGTAGGGCTCTTTTTAATTGTTGGCTTTTTTACTGTAAAGCATTAACAATATGCGTAATCTGTATGTATGGTAAATATATGGTCATAATTTACCAGTTGTGAGAAGTAATAATTAATTACATATTGAAATTTAAACAAGGTTTGCCATACTGGAGAGCACATGAGCGATAGAATCAAATCCCTTGCTTCTGCCTTCGCCGTCTGGTTCAGAGATAAAGCACTATTTTTTGTTGCTATTGCTGCCTTGCTGCTGCTGGCTATCTTTTCGTTGTCGTATGCTTACCGCAATGAACAAGCCTATATAAATAAGCATGCCAAGGCAAACAAGCTTGCAGCCAGCCAGCTGGATCATTATGAACAAGCGGCACCCATTGATGATACTAATGACTCTCAAGATAAGCCTAAAAAATCAGCGGCTAATACACCAGTTTGCGAAAACCAGCATGCCAGTGGTACAGGCTGCCAACATGTCCCCACTAAACATTCCGAAATAAAAGAGATCTGTAAGGAATTAAACGAAAAAATAAAAAATGGTAGCGACCAGGCAGCTCTCGCCTGCCAATAACATTACAATACTGTTATAGAGGTGATACAATAATCATATAGGTGTTAGGGAGTTGGGGCTTGGCCTAGGAGATTTTTATTTCGACAACTACAAAAAAACCCTCTTATGATGAAACGCTTGAGCAGCTGGAGCGTTATCATTTGTTAGTCGAAAATATTCAGGATTACGCTATCTTTATGCTTGATGCTAAAGGTAATGTATTAAGTTGGAACAAAGGCGCCCAAAGACTAAAAGGCTACAAACCTAAAGAAATTATCGGCAAGCATATTTCTATATTTTATCCAGAAGTAGATATAAAAAATAAAAAGCCTGAGACAGAACTCAAAGTAGCAACGGCAAAAGGCCGTATTAAAGACGAAGGCTGGCGTTTGCGCAAAGACGGTACGCGGTTTTGGGCTAGTGTCATTATAACTGCGCTGTTTGATAAGAAAGGCGTGCATCAAGGTTTTGCAGAGGTCACCCGTGACTTAACAGATCATAAAAAACACGAAGATACATTGAGCGAAACCAACGAAATGCTTCAGGCATCTTATGATGAACTTTTAATCTTAAACTCTACAAAAGACGAGTTCGTTTCATTAGCTTCACATCAGTTACGAACACCAGCAACAGGTGTCAAACAGTACTTAGGATTGCTAATTGAGGGTTACGCCGGCGAACTTTCAGAGCGGCAAATGGATTATTTACAAAAGGCTAACCAAAGTAATGATCGTCAGATTGAAATTGTTAATGACCTGCTGCAAGTGGCACAGCTTGATGCCGGTAAAGTTATTCTTAATAGAGCAAAAACCGACATTGGTAATATGATTGCCGATATAATTGATGAACAAATTGATTCATTCAAAATGCGCAAACAAATCGTCGAATTTCGTTTGTTGGATGAGCCACTTTTTGCAGAAATAGATCCGGCCCGTCTGCGCATGGTCCTGGAGAACCTAATTGATAATGCCAGCAAATATACACCAGAAAAAGGCAAGATCAAGGTAAAAATTACCGACAATAAATCAGACATTGCTATATCGATTAGCGACACTGGAGTCGGCATCGCCAAAAAAGATCAAGCCAGTTTATTTGGAAAATTCATCCGAATTCCTAACGAACTTGCAAATAGTGTGCACGGCAGCGGGCTAGGTTTATATTGGGCCGATAAAGTCGTAAGGCTTCATGGGGGAAGTATCCAAGTAGAGTCAGATGCCGGTAAAGGTTCGACATTTACGGTCAGCCTGCCAAAAGGAAATGATCATGCCTAAGATTTTACTGGTAGAAGATGAAGGAGTAATTAGTGAACCGATGGAAATCGTTTTATCGTCCCATATGTATGACGTTGATATAGCCAAAAACGGCTTGGAGGCGTTGAACTTATGCAAAGATAAAAAGTACGACATAATCCTGTTAGATATTATGATGCCAGTAATGGACGGACTAGAATTCTTAAAAAAAGCCAAACTTAAAAAAACAGCTCCAAAAACCAAAGTAATTTTATTATCAAACTTAGCTTTGGGTGTGGAAATTCAGACAGGAATGAAACTGGGAGCCATCAAGAGCTTATTAAAAGCCAGCATTACACCGGGCAGCTTGCTGGCAATGATCAACCAGGAATTAGCTACCTAAGAAGTAATAACATTTGCTTGCCTGTTTATGTAAGCTAAAGATCTTAGTTGTTTAGTAACTTTAGGGTTGTTTTGCTATCATGGCTTAATGCTCACTCGATTTTCAGAAATATACCGCAAGCAACCGAAGTTCAGTATTCACCCGGATTTTGTGGCCGAAAACGTACACACGATAGATTTTGAGTTGTTAAAAAGTTACGGCATCCGGACGTGCTTTATTGATTTGGATAATACCGTAGTGGAACGCGATATGTTCGATGTCAGTGAAGATATAAAAGCCGCCTTACGGCAATCTGGCATGCAAATATTTATCGCCACCAATAGACCCAAGAGCCGGGACCTGAAAAACTTGAGAGAATCATTGAACGCTAGCGGCGTTATCCATCCATATTCAATTTTTCCAAAACCTACCAAGCATTATTTTTTACATGCACTGAAGACTAACAACTTACGCGCGCATGAGACAGTTATGATCGGGGACAGGTATCTCCAGGATGTGCTGGGGGCAAACCGGGCAGGAATATATTCGCTGCTGGTACACAAGCTTGGCAAACCGCACAGCTTGCTTGAAAATTTTATTTCTGGGATTGAGCGGCGGCTGACAAGCAAATATACTCGCCGTTATACTAGATAATTTTGCGATTAGAAATGTACTGGTAGGCCAGTAAACTAAGAGGGATTGGCAACCAAAATGTCGCCAAACGATATAGTACAACTACTGATACAGCTTCGGACTTACCGATACCAAGTGTAATCATTGCCGAAACCATAGCAATTTCTAGCGGACCTAATCCACCGGGTGTGGGTACGACACTTTTGGCCACAACCGCCGCGGCATACACCGTGACTGCACCAACAATACCTAGGCCTAGTCCAAAGGCTCTTGAGCAGGCATACAAACAAACGACATAACTTAAAGAAACGGCTAATGATGAGGCGCATGCAAGAAGAACTTCATAAGGCGAGTTTGTAAATTCGCGGATACTTGCAAGGAACCCAAAAATCGCACCGACAATCTTATTTCGTAATTTTTTATAAAGGGTTATTACAGCCAACAATAAAAGAATCGCAAACACGCCGATGATTAGTTGGCGTGGAGTGACTCTGACAGAAATTATAGAAGCAATATTCTCACCACTGAATAGTATGAACAGACTTACCGGTACAATAAACATTAAAACACCCAAGACACCGTTGGTTGCAAGTATAGCTGCTGTATCTGTACGGTCGTGGCCGGTGCGCGTCAGGTAACGGGCATTTAGACCTGTACTGCCGACACCGCCCGGAATAATTTTGCTGACAAAAGAAGCGGCTAACTGCACGATGGATGTAGTAGTAAATTTGAGCGGAATACTGGATAAACTCATAAGACTTCCGGCGCTAAAGGCATAGGTAAGTAAGGAGGCCACTGTTATTGGCAATAGCCAAAATTCCTGCAGTGAGCCTAACGAATCTAATGCACCACGGAATAAATTAAACTGCGGAATAATGACGTAGAGCAAAACACCAACTATCAATATGTTAAGTATCTTACGCATATTTATGCGGGTAATGTTGGCTTCATCAATTTCTTCGCTTACGTCAAGTCGGGTTTTTAGAGTTTCTTTAAGTTCCTCGAGCAAGTGTTTTTGTTCACGCAAACTCTTGGCGGTGGCACCGCTGAATACCTCACGTTTTAAATAAGGCAATACGCGCAGTAATTTACTGTGATCAACTACTTGCAGGGCACTATCTACTGTGCGCTTGATGCCGACTTGCAAGCTCATTGACATTAATAGTTCTGCGATATCCATGTATTGTCTTTGTTTACGCGGGGCAACTTCGGCAAAGCCAAAATCGATTATCCAAGCTTTGCCGCTGGAGTCGAGCATTATATTGGCTGCCC
Source organism: bacterium (assembly GCA_030855955.1). Taxonomy (GTDB): domain Bacteria; phylum Patescibacteriota; class Saccharimonadia; order Saccharimonadales; family JACDBH01; genus JALYQY01. The sequence continues at coordinate 5,479 of JALYQI010000017.1, forward strand.
TAAGATCACGGTGTGCCATATTTGCCAAGTGTAATTTTTCTACTTGCAGCCAGATATCCACTAGGGATTTAGTTGTAATGCGATTGAGCTGATCAATAGACGTAGTCTTAAGTTTTTCGAGTATCAGCATCCATGAGCCGCGGATTCTAACAATATCGATGATTTTTGGTACTCGTATTCCCGCCTGTTTGGCCCACTGCGTGGCAAACGATTCCATCTCAATATTACGGCGACTACTAATGTAAGGTTCTTCGGCCTGTAAGTTCTTAAACCTAAAAAACCGGTAGGCTTTAAATAGCCAGTCGGCAGCGTGCTCTTGTACTCCAAAGATTTTTCCAAAATATTCATGTCCTGATTCATCTTGCATTAGTACGGGACGGGAGCCACGGGCATCGACATTGGCAAATTCGACATGTCGCATCGGATAACCACGGAGACGTAAGGCAGTTTTAATTTGATGGATAGAAATATCCTTTGAGGACTTACCAAATAAAAGATTGGCGGTAGATGCGAACACAGCCCCTAGTGCCCAGCCGCCTAAAATATCGAGCGGAAAATGTGCCCCCAAGTACATGCGGCTAATACCAACTAGGATGACGCTAAGCAGCAGATACCGACGGTACTTTTTATCGACTTGGTAGTACAACACGCCAACACAGGCGGCAACAAAAGTTGCATGACCGGATGGGAAACCAAAGCCACCGAATTGGGTATCATTAAAAAGATTAAGAGTATCAAGTAGTGCCTCCGGGCGGCCGCGGCCGATATAGCTTTTGAAAAATTTGGCAATGTACCAGCCCAAGATACCGGTGCCACTGACGATCAAAGCCGCCCGGCGGTTAATCAAAAAATAAGCAAGTGCTGCCCACAGCAGGATTGAGCCGGCACCACCAAGTTGGGTTATGGCGTGCATGACCCCATCAAAAACACTGGGTAATGAATTGAAAAAATCAAATATCGGGCGTTCAACGCTATCAAACAAGCCTGTATTAAAGGCTTGCAAGCAGCTGATTAAAAAAACAATAGAGCTGATAATAAAAACAAATACATAACGCGAGTCACGCCTTTGGCGGAAAAAGTAGTTTTTAGTCGTATTAAACTGACGTATGGCGGTTCTTTTTAGTTGCACTGGTCTGATTTCTCGTTTGTAATATATCGTATTTATTATACAGTAATTATTTGTTTCAATCAATATATCTTAAGGGGGCTATACTATATATATGAGAGATGATCCCAAACTATACACGACCCTGGCCGACTGGTGGCAGTTATTTTCACCCACCAGCGACTATGCCGATGAAGGGGGATTTTTCATATCTTTATTTCAAGATGCCGGGGCTCAAACAATTTTGGAACTAGGTGCAGGCGGCGGTAACGTAGCGTGGTACTTAAAAAAACATTTTAAAATAACACTCACGGATTTATCGGTTGGAATGTTAGACATGAGCAAAAAACAAAATCCTGAGTGCGAACATACGCAAGGTGACATGCGGGATTTACGGCTTGGGCGTATTTATGATGGTGTACTGATTCACGACGCTATTATGTATATGTTGAGTGAAGCAGATTTAAAAGCCGCCATACAAACGGCCCATGCCCATCTGAAGCAGGGCGGTACTTTAGTGATTGCCCCGGACTGCATTCGTGAGACATTCAAAGAAACAACCGATTACGAAGGCCACGATAATGGTAACCGCGGAGTACGTTATATCCAATGGGTTACCGATCCAGACCCGACCGACACACAGTTTAATTACGATTTTGTCATTGCCTTAAAGGAAAATGGCAAACTATGGACAGAAATAGATAGGCAAGTGTGCGGTATTTTCCCACGTCAAACATGGCTGGATATTTTGAAAAGAAGCCGTTTTGACGCCCGCATCGTAGAAGATAATTCTACCGTGGGCGAAACCAATGAACGCACCGAAATCTTTGTAGCTGTAAAAAAATAAGTACAAAAATATTGACTGACATGATAATTTCATATACCCTAGGGGGGTATAAGAATATTCTATGTCACACATGTCTCATAAAAACATCAATTCTATAGCCAGAAGCGCCACACTGCACTGCTTAACAGGATGTGCAATTGGCGAGATACTGGGTCTTATAATCGGAACCAGTCTTGGCTTCAGTAATTTTTACACAATTTTACTGGCGGTTATTTTAGCGTTTATATTTGGGTTTGGTTTATCTGCCTTACCACTTATGAAAACCGGTCTAGCCTTTACAGCCGCTTTGACTGTGGTATTTGCAGCCGACACTTTGTCTATTGCCACAATGGAACTTGTTGATAATTCTGTAATGGCCTTGATTCCCGGGGCTATGGAGTCAGGTTTGGTCAGTCCATTATATTGGCTGTCTATGTCAGCCGCTTTGTTTGCAGCATTTCTAGCTGCATATCCTGTAAATTTATATTTGTTAAAGCGGGGCAAAGGCCACGCTGTCATGCATAAATATTTTGAAAATAATCAAGTTCATAACGGTTTAAAAGGACACCATCATGCATAAATACGGCTATGCCAATAATAAAACTGATCTTACTAAACGACTTAATCGTATCGAAGGCCAGGTCCGAGGCGTCAATAAAATGATGCAAAACGACACTTATTGTATTGATATATTAACGCAGATTTCTGCTATTCAATCAGGCCTTGATAGAGTTGGCTTAGAACTTTTAACCGAACATACTCGGCATTGTTTAAGCAATGATTCTATTGGGTCAAAAGGCAAAGAAGCCAAAGCCGAAGAATTAGTAAAAGCCGTAAGCAGGATGTTATAAATGGAAACCAAGTCATTACTTATCGGAATTATCAGTTTTATCGCCGGAGCATTACTGGTATCAATTGCCGCTACGACTTTCGATAAGCCAGCAATTAGTGAAGTTGCGACTGAATCCAGTTTAGTAGGTAAAACAGGGGATCAATTCGACGAAGCGTTTATAAGTCAAATGATAGATCATCATGAAGGGGCAATAGAGATGGCAGAACTCGCCGACACAAACGCCCAGCACACCGAGATTAAGCAACTATCTAAAGATATAATTGATGCCCAAAAAAAAGAAATAGTCCAAATGAGACAGTGGCAAACTCAGTGGGGCTATCAAGATATACAACACGGCCAAGGCCACTAAAAGTAAAAAAGACTTAGCGAATGCGGGTCATCAAACGAAGATTTGAAACGTATTGATAAGGATTTAAGCCTTTATGGCACATCAAGTAATCCATGTGTTTTTCAATGAAAGATATTTGATTATCAGGAAACCGTTCACTATTGGCGCTAAAGCTTGATTGTGTATTATAGGTTTCATTCACTACCATTAGCTCAAGTAAATTTTTAATATCTTCCTTCTCATCATCACTTCCAAAACTCGTGTGTTTCTTGTAGGCTGGCATAATAAATTAACCTTTCTTCACTTTAGGTTTTTTCGTTTCTTTACGGCCCCGGTCTTTTGACATAACATTGATCCTTTAAATTACTAGGACAGGATAGTACTTATGAAGTATCTAATTACATATCATTATACGCTAAAAGTTGACAGCTGGCTAATCTCATACTATGACATATTTATAACTTGGCATAACTGTATGATTTTAAAATTAGAAAATATGCGTTATTATTTCTTAACCTAAATCTTAGAACTCCTTGTGGTAATCATAATTGTAAGATATCCTACAAATATGAGTTTAGATGTTGTTTCTCGTGAGATTCAGCCTGTATATGCTGAGTCTGAAAACCTACCTCACTCAGAAGTGATTGGTTATTCACCGGAGCCTGGGTATCAAACTTTGTCTTTTGCCCGCGCATATAATTGGGAGCGTATCTTGCCGCAAGTCAGGGAAAAATACCGTTTGCCTTTATCCCATGACATTATCGGCGTACATTTTGATTCTGTTATTAAACCTGATGCTGACATCGACAAACTAGATGAACTTGACGAGCTGGTTTTGGAAGAAGCTAAAAAAATAAAAAGCACCGGGCCATTTAGACTCTTAGGTTACCTAGACTACATAAAAGGTGTGCCTGATGATGATGGCAATTACAGGTCGTCCTGCCTGTGGGTGGACCGCGAAAGTGCGGCTGCGTCACTAAAAGGTGAAGCCCACCAGCAAGCCATTGCCTTGGCCCGCGAAGTTTATAGCCAATTCCGCTTAGGCCGTTATATCCTTCGTAGTTTCCCCGATACTCCGAAGGTTGAAGTAATAGCAACAGAATAATTTCAAACCGTATAGCTTTAGACAATGATTATTAGCAAGCTGATTAAGGTTGAGTATGATAAAACAATCTATTGTCTAAAAAACAAAAAGAAGTCCTTTCGGACTTCCTTATGTTCGCTGGCCTTAAGCTTTTGAGGGCTTAAGGTTTGCTAGGCACCTCACAGTGCTTAACTATCAATTTACGTTATATATACTAACTTGTCAACAACAGTATTATATATTATAAAATGCTTAAGTTTAACATCTGTGGATAACTTTTCGTATTAATAAACGTAATTTATTTTAATTCTTTGACGGCGGCTAATAGTTCACTCGGTGAGGCGCTGGCTTTTAAAATATATTTAGTTGCACCTAATTGTACGGCATGCTCAATCGTTTTTTGATCGGATAAATTACTCAGGACTAGTACTTTTGATTTAGGATAATTTTTCTTTATATCCACGGCTTTCAGAAAATCTAAGCCGCTCATCACCGGCATCAGTATATCAAGCACTATTATATCGGGCTTGTTTTCTTTTAGTAACCCCAGGGCTTGTTTGCCATTAGAAGCCTCAAAAACTTCATATTTGTTAAGTTTAAATAATATGACGTAGGCATCTCGTAAAGCTTTTTCATCTTCTAATATCAATAATTTCTTCATGATTTTCCTGTTAGTAAGGTAACGTTAAAGGTTGTGCCTTCGTTCAACTTAGACGATACACTAATTTCTCCGCCGTGTAACTCGACTAATTTTTTTGCCCAGTATAATCCCAGACCCGTTCCGCTTGCTGTAGAGTTAACATTTTCAATTCGTGAGAATTTGCGGAATAAACTGTCGATATCTTCTTCGGCAATGCCATAACCTTGGTCCTTTACTAAAACCGTCGCGTATTTGCGGGTTGCAGAAGCATTGACGGTAACTTTGGTATTTGATGGGCTGTATTTTTGGGCGTTGTTTATCAGGTTTTCAAATACCATCTGAACATGCAGCGGATCGGCTAGTATGCGAATATTCTTAACTTCAGACATAAGTTCAAGTTCAATTTGACGCTCCTTGTAATCAGTCCGTTGGCCTTTGACAATTTTTTTTAACAAGGAGATTAAGTTAATTTCTTGGACATCAGGCTTTAACTTGCTGGCTTCTACCTGGGCAATATTAAGCAGGTCATTAATAATTTCTAATTGGTTATTATTATGCTCGTAAGCAATGTGTAGTAACTCTGTTTGTTGCTTTTTGGATTGGATATAACCCTCTAAAACAAGGCCCAGGCTTTGTTTCACAACTGTTGCAGGAGTACGCAGCTGGTGGGAAGCGATAGATATAAATTCATCCTTAGCTCGTTCTAGCTGAATTTCGTCAGTGATGTCGTGGAATAAAACAATGGCCCCAACTGGTTTATCGCGGATTATAATTGGTGCCACGTTCAGAGCTACGGGCACACGCTTGCCGTCTTTTTTAAGATAATACAGACGTCGAGTGACTGGTTTGCCACTTAAGAATGCTTCAGTAATTGGTCGTTCAACGTTAGGGATGACACGTCCATCTTCATCTTCGGCAACTAAGGTAGAAGGATACCAGGCGCCTATTAATTCATCAGTTGTAAACCCTAATATTTCTAAGGCTATGCTATTAATCCGGGAAATATTTCCCATTTCATCGGTGATCATTGCGCCTTCACCGATGCTATCAAACAACACATCAGAAATCGCCTCATCACGATCTTCAGTAGATTCGATATTTATAGTAACGGGAGTTTTTTTGGCGCGGGCCATCATCAGGTCTAACGGCCGTTCTGCGTAAGGGATCTTAAGTCCTGGGTGAATTCGTCAATAACCTCCTCATTGCTAGTTAGCAAGGCAAAAGCAATACTTGACCAGTTAATAAGTATGGGAAGATTTTTTTTCTGTAGTTCTTCGGGTTTGATATTTAAATGGTTCTCGATTTGACGACGCAAAAAACGCTCACCCGCAGGCCCTAAGTACTCTTCGGTTACCCGGACAGCTTTGTTATAGAGCGTATGATCTTGCACCATTATACTTATTACACCTCTTCAATCTGGCTTAATTTTTTCGCGCCACGTGCAACAAATCCATAGCCAATCGCATAAAGTATAATAAGTATGTATACAATTACGAGTATTGGGGTAAGAGATAGACGGTTGAGTTGCTCGGATAATGTTGTCAAAAATTGAAGAAAGACTGATGTAAATATTAATACTGCTATGCCCTTAGAAATGTTTTGTAACGCCACTCTATAAACAGTGCCTTTTACGGATGCCTGATAGTCATATAGTTGGATCGCCGCCCTGATACCCACACACCAAATAAATGTATATGGGATCACCAATGTGGCAATAATAACTCCGTCGGGTAAATCATATGTTTGAACTGTGCCAGAAGAATTATGCTGCATGGTAATAAGCCAGGTGAATATACTTGCTAGTGAGACTGGCAATAAAAAACCATAAAAAGGCAGCTCCGAAACTGTTCTTTTATTTAGGGTGTGGTATAAACCTTCAATACCTTGGGCAATAAAATAAATTGCGATGAAAGCAATTATGAGGGCAAGGTAATTACGTATCACTATAGTCTCTGTCGCCCAATGTGGGTAACGGTGTCTGATAAAAGTGTTGAGCGTGCTAACAACTGAACCTAATGGTAAGCTGAGTGCCAAAATCATCAAGCCTCTTGCTATACGCACAAGATTAGGGCCTTCTTTTGAATCCTGTACACTCTCGGCATATCTACTAAAGCGCACAAATCCATACAGCGCTGTCAGGTAAATGAGTGTGAAAGGTAGGACAACAGTTAGGTTTGCTAATCGAGCCTCAGTCTGGGATAACTCATAACGGCTTAGTACTTTTGGATCAGTCGGCAAACCAAACGCTAAAATAATATAGGTTGCGAGTAGTACCAGAAATAACCAAATGTATGCTTTTTTCACCAAGGTCCCCTTACGGTCATAAAAAAATATTTAGACAATAAAATAAATTATAAACTAATGAATGGCATCCAACTACCCATAAAATTTACATTTTTAGCAGTTTTTACATAAAAAGGCTCCGAAGAGCCTTCTGAAATGTACTTGGTAGAGTACGTGCATTCGAATTGGAACCTAATCTGTGCTGAATTATTTCGTTGGAAGCAAATTTTGGGCGGAAATCATATTATTTGATCCACTGAAGGGACAGTAAGGCTCCTTACGTGGGTATATTTCCACAAAATTTTCCGCATTGATTACGTATACTTTCCTCTTTATTATCATAGGAGTATGAAAATCCTTGTCATTGGTGGCAGCCACGGTGTCGGCGGTAAGGTGGTCGAGCGGGCACTTGAACTCGGGCACATCGTCACTGTCTTTTCCAGGAATCCCTCGCGACTAGACATCGAGCATGCCAACCTTCGTCGGCACTCCGGAAATGTCCTTGATGCCTTGTCGGTGAGGCAGGCTGTCAAAGGTCAACAGGCTGTGATTTGTGCTCTGGGTCTTCCTACCCGCATGGCTATCGGTCCGCCGTTTGCCAAGCGCACCTTCATACTTTCGGCTGGTACAAATAATATCGTGCAGGCCATGACCGCCGAAAAAGTAAAACGATTTATGTGCGTGACGGCAATAGGCAGTGGCGATAGCGTCAAGCAGTGTACGCTCGTTGCCCGCATCAGTCTGCGGATAGGCCTGAGATGGCTTTTTATTGAAAAAGACCGCCAAGACAAGCTAATAAAAGTCAGCGGACTGGACTGGACCATCATTCGTCCAACCGCTCTAACCAACGGTCGCGAAAGAGGCGGACAGGAAACCAAAATAGGCGAAAATTTACGCTCAGGTATCTTGACCCAGGTTTCGCGGGCTGACGTAGCGAGGGTGATGCTAGACATCATCGACAAGCCCAAAAACTATAAAAAGTCTTGGGTTATCAGCTATGAGGCCCGGCTCGGAGATAGTTTGCGCTGGCTAGCCGGCTATTTTGGTCATGGCTAGATATATTATTGCAATGGTGCAATTGAAAATGTGGTCTTGAAGGCGCGGCACCAGATCACAACGGATTTATATCCATCCAAATCGTCAGGTAGCTTATAAGTCTGCTCGCCGGATGTTTTTTGTAGTTTGCCGAGTGACACGAACTCACCAGGGTCTTTCATATTTTCATCAGCAGTCTTAGAAAAATATACGAACAGGTCAGGCCCATTGGTTACGCTAAAATCTTCGCTGAATTTTACGAGATTGCCTTGGTCCGTACTGACGATCTGAGCAGTACCGCTGCCTTTATGGAAGCCGTCGGCACCGATGAATCCACCTTGCTTAAGTGTCTTCACATCAGAGCTTTCCATGTCAACTGACCCGACTTTCGGGGTATTGTTCTGATCGACGGTTTCAGTTTTTTCAGTAATATTTATGAATGCAAATATACCGCCGCCGACAATGACCATGGCGATCAAGATTAGGATTATCTTTTTCATACAAATTCCATATTCATTATTATAGTATTATTCTGATTTTGCTGTACGATTATTTACCTGCTTGGTAGCGGGGGCAGGATTCGCCCACATTCTGCGGACCCAGAACTGGAACCTTATCTTTAATGAGATCCAACGTTGGTCAAGTTTAAATAGGGGTGAGCCTCAGTTGTCTTACTCTACCGAGTTAGACTAGAACCTAATAAATCTACTTGACTAGTACCCCCTAGGGGTATTAAATATATGCATGATAAGTGATTTAAAGCGACGAGCATTACAC
>JALYQI010000028.1 GCA_030855955.1 bacterium
ACGATACTGTTCGCAACGACTTTTTTTGCTGGTATTTTTAAAATTCAGATTTTGACTGCGGTACCATCATTTATAATTTTGGTTTTTGTTGTCTATATCCTCAAAAAACATTATTCTTTGCGGGCAACTAATCGCTTCATTACTCTGTATATGACTGCAGGTGCAGTGTTTGCACTCATCGCATATCTATTGACAAACTAAGCCGCAAAGGAGTAACCTCTTAGCATGAGCAAATTATTCCAAAACTTTTATTTTTGGTTTACACCACGAAAACTGGCGGTTGCTCCTGTGCGCATCAAAAAATAACACAGACAAAGTAAATCAAACATAAACCGCCACCACGGCGGTTTTTTTAATAAGGAGATAATCATATGTCAGATGTAAGTCTTGAGGCATCAAGTTCGATGGACCCAATCGAGATGACAATACTGGGAGGTAGTCCTTCCCTTGTAGGCATGACAGCGGAACAAATAGTAAGCTTAGAAAAAAGACGTCAAGCAAATATGGATTGTAGTATGGAAGGCACAAGTCCTTATGAAGCTGTAACACTCCCTATGGGTAATTTAGCGGTCAACCAATTTGCCCCAGAGGAGCAAACTGAGTAGAATAACTAGTAATGGCTAAGGAGGTTATTCTTACAGGGATTCGGGCTAATAACGACCTGACGTTAGGTAATTATTTTGGCGCGATTTTGCCGATGATTGATATGGCAACACATCATGCGGATGAATTCCAGGTAAATATGTTTGTACCTGATTTGCACAGTTTTACTACGCCAACTGATCTAAAGCAACTTCAAGGAGCGATTTGGAATAACTTAAGAATATTTGCGGCAGCGGGCTTGCCGCTTGATCATCCGGATATCCACATCTATCGTCAAAGTTATATTCCCGCTCATTCTGAACTCACTTGGATATTAGCTTGCTTTACCGGTATGGGTGAGCTGGAACGAATGACGCAGTATAAAGATAAAGCCAGTAAAATCGCAACCGACAGGGTGAGTGTAGGGCTTTTTAATTATCCAGTGCTTATGGCAGCCGACATGCTGCTTTATGGAGCCCTTTACGTACCCGTTGGTGATGATCAAACACAGCATCTTGAATTTACCCGCGATATTGGCGAGCGCATGAACGCCATGGCGGAAAAATACGGTCACGAACCGGTTTTTATTATTCCCAAGACCGTTAAAGAACAGCATCAATTTTTTGGCAAAGACCAAGGCCTGCGTATCAAAGATTTGCAAGATCCTGGCCGGAAGATGAGCAAGAGTGATGAGGCCGGTAAAGGTGTGGTTTTCCTAGGCGACAATGCCGAAGACGCCGCCAAAAAAATTATGAGCGCAGCGACCGACTCGGTGGGCAGCATTAATTTTGACTGGGACAATCAGCCAGGAATTGCGAATTTGCTGCAAATTCTAGCTTTACTCTCCAATCGAGATCAAGACGAAGTCAATAGCGAATGGAGCGGCAAAACCAGTTATGGTGACCTCAAATCAGCCGTTGCCGATGCTACAAGATCTTTCCTACAACAATTACAAGATAAGCTCCAAAAGGTTGATGATGCAGCCATCAGCACCAGGCTTGAATCATCTGAAGCTGTACTGACAGAAAAGGCAGCTCAAACACTCTTCAAAGTCCAGCAAGCGGTGGGTTTACGCTAAACATGTTCACGGTAAGCGTCACGGAAAATCTGGTGGGGAAACGTACAGATAAACTGTTAGCCGAACAGTTACCGCAGTTTCCGCGGGCAGCTTTGCAAAAATTATTTGATAAAGAACTGGTGTGGCTAAATGAAAAAATCACCAAACCCGGTATTAAGGTTAGGGAAGGCGACAAACTCAAGGCTGACCTTTCGCCACTGGATATAAAAATTGCCGACATTGACCTTCCAATAATTTATCAGGACGACGACGTCCTAGTCATAAATAAACCCGCTGGTGTTATCAGTCACGCAAGAGGAAGATACTTTGATGAGCCAAGTGTAGCTTCGTTCGTTAGGCAAATAACTCATCAGCCAGGCGATAGGGCAGGGATTGTACATAGACTTGACCGTGCCACCAGTGGCGTCATGGTCTGCGCTAAGACCCAAAAAGCTTTAAGCTGGCTACAGCAGCAATTCTCAACCCGCAAAGTCACAAAAACCTACATGGCCGTTATAAGGGGAGAAATGCCCAGCCCTAACGGTGCAGTGGATATGCCTATTGATCGTAACCCAAAAGTCCCAAAGATGTTTCACGTCTCAGAAAGCGGTAAAAATGCGCTGACTCATTACAAAACTGTCAACTTCAACGGGACTTATAGTTTATTGAAATTACAGCCCGAAACGGGCAGAACACACCAACTGCGCGTGCATTTGCATGAACTGAAGCATCCGATCGTCGGTGACGAACTATACGGCGGTGAGCCATTTGTGCGCTTGTTATTGCACGCATCCTCTTTAGAAATTACTTTATTGGATGGAGAACGTACTATTTTTACTTCTGCGTTGCCACCGGAATTTAGGAATAAACTCGATGTCTGATGATCTGCTGCTACATCCCAAAGTCCGCTCGAACTTAGAGCAGGTAATTAGTAATCAGCCGCATGGGTTACTGATTAGTGGGCCGGACGGCTCGGGCAAAGAAACCTTACTAAGAAACATGGCGGCTGAATTATTGCATATTTCTCAAGAACAAATCCAAAAACACCCTTATGTATTGATCATTAACCCGAAAGACGAAAGTATCAGCATAGATGAAATCCGGGGCTTACAACAATTTTTGAAACTTAAAGTGCCGCATAAACGGCAAACTTTGAAACGGATTATTATTATCGATCAAGCAGGGCGGATGCGAAGTGAAGCCCAAAACGCCCTGTTAAAAACCCTGGAGGAACCGCCCGCTGACACCATGTTATTGCTTTCAGCCACCCATGCCGATAGATTATTGCCTACCATCAATTCACGTTTATATGAAGTAGCAGTTCTGCCAATAAGCCTACGTCAAGCGGCAGAATATTATAGTACTCAAGGAAAATCACCAATGGCTATTACTAAAGCATATGCGCTCTCGCAAGGACACGCCGGTTTACTTAATTCTCTACTAACCGAAGAAGAACATGAACTGACAGAATCGGTAGAGAAGGCAAAAGCCATCTTGGGTGCGCCAATCCAAAAAAGACTACTACTAACCGACGAGCTCAGCAAGAATAAACAACAGGTCAATCGTCTATTGCAGGCCCTATCCCGCATCACTCACGCCGCTTTATACCAAGCGAGCACTAAAAATAATACATTAGCTACTAAAAAGTGGCATGAGGCTGAAATATCGGTTCTGAAAGCACAAAATAGCCTGCCCCACAACCCAAATACGAAATTATTGTTGGACGATCTATTTTTAAATATCTGAGTCTGCTTAGACTTGGTTTTGTTGAAACATTTATTTATATGCAACAATCAAATAAGTTTAGCTGTACACTCATATCATCGTGCTATAATTGTTGTTATCCATGCTATCTCTAGCCTTAGTGTTTGGTTTCGGAATTCTCGCGTATCGCAGCACGCGGATTAGAGAAACTGAATTATCAGAAGTCTCGCAGCGTATTAGCGACCGCTTAAGTAAGTTGTGGGATATTGCCCACCAAGGTATGCGCGAAAACCGCTTTTTACGTGCCGAAAAGGCATTGCTGACAATTCTGAAAATCGATCAAAAGAATGCAGCCGCTTACAACCGCCTGGGAATTCTCTATGCTAAGCAAAAAGAATATAAAGACGCAATTGACTGCTTTGAAATCGCCAGCTCGATTGAGCCAAGCGCATCCAGCTTGCATAACTTAGGACTAATTTATTACGAAACGGAAAATTATGAAAAAGCTGGCCTGGCATTTGAGCAAGCCATTAAGTTAGAAGACACACTTGCAACTCGCCATATTGCTTATGCTAAGGTTCAGGAAAAGCTAGGCAACGATAAGATGATGTTAATAGAATTAGAAAAAGCCGTCGAGCTTGAGCCTAATCCTGAAACTTTGGGGTTGCTCATAAGGGCTTACGAATCCAAGGAGCGTTTTTCTGAGGCAGATCTCATTAAGGCCAAGCTCAATAAGCTCATTATGCCGGCAGGCAAACCCCGCCGCGTCTTGCGTCCCCGCAAGGTCGTAGTTTAAACACTAAGCCAGGTATCAAATAGGAGGCTATCTTCTTCTTGAATTTCTACCTATACTTCCGTCCGTTTATTATGGCTTCAAATACTCCTTCTTCCAGTCGCAAGTTATGTCTAGCATTCTTCACCAACCACCACGTGCTTGGCTGCATTTATCATTTTCATAGTACTTATGGTTATGGTGCAGGGTGTAGGATTCGAACCTACGAAGGCGAATGCCAACAGATTTACAGTCTGTCGTGTTTGACCGCTTCACTAACCCTGCATGGAGCCGACGGAGGGATTTGAACCCACGACCCGCTGTTTACAAAACAGCCGCTCTGACCACTGAGCTACGTCGGCACAGGTTAACAGAGTATTATTCTAGCAAAAACAGATAAGATTTGCTACTATTACCCAGTTAATGGCCGCGATAGCTCAGTGGTAGAGCACCTCCATGGTAAGGAGGGGGTCCTGGGTTCAAATCCCAGTCGTGGCTCCAATAATATGAGTAATGAATTAAGCTTAGAAAACCGTATTAGGCAGCAGGCGGCTTGACGTCTCAATCTGTTTACAGTATACTTTAACGTAATAAAGGTTGTATTTATATGGCAAAAAAAGGTGATAAAAGAAAGATTGTTGGCTTAGTCTCTGAACTAAGCGGACACCGCACGTACTACACTACCAAAAACACCATGAATACGCCTGATAAATTACGTCTCCGTAAGTATGATCCGGTCGCTCGTACGCACGCCTGGTACGAGGAAACCAAGAAAAACCTTGGCCGTAACACTGTAAATCCCAAAAAATAACTGCTCTTTATACGAGCAGTTATTTTATAAGTTTGCTAAATCAAGGGCAGTATTAATATATTCAGCGTGGCTCCAAATCAAAGGTGATACGCTCACCTGAGTACCATCTTCGGCATTAATCTGCTCACTCAGCATGCCGCTTTGAGTAGTGCTGTTGGAGGCCCATTCCATAATGGCATGCGCACGCTTTGACTTATCATTTTGTAAATAATACTGCGCAGCCCACAAAGTAGTGTTGATCCAGGGATTTCCTAAGAACTTATCGCTTTGTCGCATGTAGTTATCCGCCTCGTAACGTGCTACGCCACCTGCTGGTGCATCATCGAGTAAAACTTCTTCAATGCGCTTCATTGTCATGTGCACCATATCAAGAGCTGATTCTGGTCCGAACATCATCATGCCATACATGCTCGAGGCATCCAAAGTTTCGTCCAATACTATTTTGCCGTTCGGTAGCAATAATAATCCTTTACGGAAAGCTTTAGTTTCAGAATTGAATAACGAGGGAATAGCGTCTTCGATGCGATCGGCAGCTTCTTTCCAGACGATTGCGTCATCAGGGTAATTAAACAGTTCCGCGAACTTTGTCGCGGCTCTCAGGGCACCAAATACAACCGCCGCAGTATACGTACTGGTTATAAACTTTTCTTCCCATAAATCATAACTGGCATGAGGCAAGTTTGTCTTGGAGTCTATAAACGAAGCCAGGAAATTTGCTGTCGGGCTAATAAATGTTCCGTAAAGTTGTTCTATAAATGAGGAGTCTTTGGTGATTTTTAGGTACTCGCCCAACATGATTAACACAATCGCAGTTTCATCCTCTTGGATAGCTAATTCATGCCGGTTATTGTGCATTGTAGGATGCCATGTACTGCCTATCGCCCGATCGGGTTGGTATTTGTGCAGCATATAACCATCTTCATGCATGATGTCGCGGCAGAATTCAAAGAAATTACGGGCTTCTTCTGTAAAGCCAACCCGCAACAATGGCCAAAGACTTAAGGCACCGTCTCTAGGCCAACAGTAACAATAATAATCACGGCCATAGTTAAATATACTTGAATCTCCAGAAGCTAAGATACTTCCACGTCTATCAATATGAGCCTTTATAACGAGTAATGATTTGCGCGTGAGTGCTTGATAGGGTTCATCTATTTGCCGGATACTTGATTCGGCAGTGTCCATCCATTCACGCCACCAACGACGGGTATCTCTAAGTCTTGTGGCTAAGCCATGCTTTTTTATGGTGTCATGAATTTTTTCTGCATCTTGCTGTGAACTAGCCGCTGCTACCCAGTAATCAATCGTTTTGGCTTGTTTGCCAGATAATAAAAACCTTAACCTAAGAACCGTATCTACACCGCTATGTTCAACGGGATTTTTTGATAATTCACCGTCTTCAGCGTCACGATAAGTACCTTCTTTGCCTTCGATGCCGAAATTACCGACAGCATATTGATCAAATGGTATGCCATCTGAAGATTCAGCATAAATGATAAGACTTGTCCGACCTTTATAGTCCAACAGATAATGGCCGGCATCTTCATAAAGTGCCGTATCAGCCCGGCCTTCGGCTGAAATCTGATAGACCTGATGCATGAATACCCGCACATCACGATTATCGGCATGCCGGTTAATTACTTTAATATGACGGCCAAAAGCATTGAGCTCATAATCAACAAAATCTTGGAAGTGCAGTTCGATTCCCAAGTCATTATTTCGCATAATAATTTTACTAACAAGCGCTTCTTCTTCGAAGTCTACTTTCATCTTCCAGGTACCGTCGTTGACCCAAGAAAATTTACCCTCTACCCAGACGCCGATTTTATGCCGTTCGGAACGGGTGGTAGTTAGATTATCTAGCCCGACATATGGGTAATAAAAATCATGAACTAAACCATGTTTATTGAGCCCCACAAACATACGCCCATTACTGAGTACTACCGGACGGCCCAAGGCTTAAACCTCGACGCCCTTTTCACTCAGACGATAATTTACGTCATGCCAAGCATTCATGAAATTCATGAATGCTTCATAAGGTGATTCATAGGGGCTAAAATAGGCATGAACATCGCCATCACCAAACCATTTTGTACACATATAATAAAAGTGATCGCTGGTCGTAAGTTTGCGCCAGTCATCGATCAGCGAATTATCCTCGGTTTTTAATACTTTATCTTCTAGTTCATAGAGCGCAGAAATAGCTTGGTGCTGCATTTTATTACCGAGCCAAGCCGTAAGATCACGCTCGCTATCAGCCCACGTAACCGTTTGTGGCATATCGACACGGTCAACTGGTTTATAAGCATCTATTACTTCGCTTACCGTCATAAAAGTATGGTCTTCATCCTTTAGCCACTCAGCAGGCAGGTGCCACAGAAAATCAAAGATACCAGTATCTTCCCACTGATGTTCACCGAAGGTTTCGTAATCCATGAACAAGTTGAAATTGGTTGAGTCATTGGATTCTGATAACCAATGAGAATAAGTTTCCGCCGTCAACGGCGTAGGGGTGCGTGAGCTATCGCCAAAACGAAAGGCGATGTCATCGCTCAACTTGTAATTCTTGAGTAACAATCGAATATTTTCGGTATTCGTCGGCTGATATACAAAATTAGGGCTACGCCAGCCTAAGACCGGATCCCAGCCTTCGGCTAATATGCCTTTATAGCCGGCTTTATCAGCCCAAACAGCAAGATCATTATTGTAAGCCAATTCGGTATTCCGGAAAACTTTTGGTGTTTGCCCAAATGTTTCTTGCACCTTTTTTTCATGCATTTTCACTTGGCACTCAAATTCTTCTTTAGAATAAAAGAAAGCCAGTGAATGGTAATAAGTTTCGGCCACGATTTCGACGCGTCCAGTGTCGGTCAGCCTCTTAAATGATTCGAGCACTTCTGGAGCCCAGCGCTCGAGTTGCTCGATGATTGTGCCCGTAATCGACAAGCTTAGTTTGAACTGGGGATGAGTATTAAGTAGATCTAAAAGAACGCGATTTGTCGGCAAATACGATTTTTCTGCAACTTTCTTCATTACTTTTTCATTGGATTCGGGAGCATCATAATGAGCATCGAAATAATCATGTTTATGACCGGCATCAAAAATTGTGTAGTGACGGATACGATAAGGTTGATGCACGTGTAAATACAAGACTATGGACTTCATGCCGCTACTCTTTCCAGAATATCAGCATGATGGTGATACCACTTCTTTAAACTCTCCGCTGCCGGTTGCCAAGATAACTTCACATATTCATTATAAGCGTTAGCGTGCAATTCGTCGCGTAATCCGTCGTTTGTTACGACCGCCGTAATTTGATTGGCCATTTCATCTATATCCCAAAAATCGACTTTGAGACAGTTATTAAAAACTTCAGCTACACCAGATTGCCTAGAAATTAAAGAAGGGGTGCCATAACCAGCAGCTTCGAGTGGAGTAAGCCCAAAAGGCTCAGAAACCGAAGGCATAACAAATAAATCGCCAACAGCAAAACTGTCGCGCCAGTTTTTACCCCGTTGAAATCCCGTAAAAATAACATTTTTACTGATGTTAAGCTCTGCAGCCTGCTCGATTAGTTCAAAGTACTGTTCGCCTGATCCAACTATTAAGAACAGGGTTTTAGGTGCTTTTTCGATCACAATCTTAGCGGCTGCCAGGAGATTTGGCAAACCTTTTTGGATCGTCAACCGGCCTACGTTTATGACCACACGGTATCCTTGAGCCTTCATGGTATTAATGTATTTATGTACGTTATCACCATCAAGGGTCTGAACCATACCCAAGTCCAAACTGTTATGAAGGACGTCTATCTTGTTAGCCGGGATACCATATTCGCGTACGATCGCATCTTTTGTAAGTTTACTGACAGCAATAATACGATCGGCTAGCAAAAAACTTAGACTTTCAATTTCCCGCACCAACGGATTGCCACCGCCTTGTTGCCCAGCTCGGTCGGACTCTATGGAGTGAACATGCAACAACAATGGTTTATTACTAATTTGCCTGGCACGTAAACCTGCCCGAAAAGTTAACCAGTCGTGAGCATGAATAACATCGAATTCCATCATTTTTACCATTTTGCCAACTGCGCCTTCATATGCTGCCTGTTGGTCGTGCATATCCATCCACTCCTCAGAACCATCGGTGTAAATATATTTGTTGCTGTCATAGGCTATACCACTACGTTCTATAGTGGCGACATCTTGCGGATTAGCAGCATGAATATTCATAAAGTCAATGCTGCCATGATCAGCGGTATAGGGAAGTATAAACTCTATACCAACGCCTTTAGTCGATAGGGCTTTACAGAGTTGGTAGCACGCTACTCCTAGCCCACCACTGTTATAAGGTGGCAATTCCCACCCAAGCATTAATACCTTCATTGGCCTCAATGTTAATTGTTATTTTATTACTTAAGTACAGTATACCGAGCATAAGCGGTAAAAGGCAATTTTTTTCTGTGGAAAAAGTTACAATTTTTACTTATTGCAAAATTATTGCAGTTGATATAAAAATAACAGGGGTTATTTAGATTCGGTAGACAGCAGCCTGGTGATCGCCACCATAAGTGCCGCTTCCTTCAACGAGACTTTGTGTTGTTTCTTATAAATTATGGTGTTGTCCACTGCGTCTGTAAGATAACGTTTTAACTTATTATTTACTACCGTCTCAGTCCAGCTTTTTCCCGAACGGTTCTGGAGCCATTCAAGATAGCTAACAACGACACCGCCCGCATTAGCTAATATATCCGGCACGACTGTAACGTTACTTTTCGTTAGATAGGTATAAGCTTTCTCGTTGACCGGACCATTGGCGAGTTCTAAAATATAAGTTGCCTGGACCTGTTTCATATTTGCTTCGGTAATTACATCACCCAATGCAGCCAATACTAAAACGTCAACTTTCAAATTAATAAGGTCTTCGTTGACTATTGGCTTGCCTTGTTTGAAATCAACTAGCTTGGCCCCCCTCCGTTTATAGGCATCAAGTTCCGATGCATTTAGTCCCCTATGATCAACTATGCCACCGCTTGAATCGGTAGCAGCAATCATTTTCCAGCTGGGATGGTCTTTTTCGG
>JALYQI010000038.1 GCA_030855955.1 bacterium
TAAGGAAACAGGTTGCAAGAAGTTAATTACTTAATTCGGATTTGAACTTCTCAATCAAATCTACGGGGCTGGGGTTGAGGCCATTTAAGAGTGCGACGTAAACTGAGACAAAGTCACCAAGCGCAATTGTCCACAAGAGTTGTTGTAGTAACCCCTCGCCTTGCACATCAATGACATGCGGATTGGGCCAACGGCCGCTTAAGAGTTTATTAGTAACTTCGAAGCGCTTAATGGTACGTGGGTGCTCCAGATTACTGCGTAGCTCTACAACTTTGTAGGGCTTATCAACCGGGTGTGATGTCCAGCCCAAAAATTCGTTGTGATTAAATTCCGGAAACTGATTGCACCAGGCGACGTTTTTGGCGTTTTCATTGAAACTGATCTTCCACTTATAAGCTGCTGGAAAAAGCTCTGGCCCGGCATAAATAACAGGTGAGTTTCCTGACATTTCTAAAGCAATTTGTTTAGCGACATTGTCTTTTGTCGGCACATCTGGCCGCCAGGCGGCAACTGAATCCCGTAAGTATCCAGCGGCCTGGTGCAGCGTCGTTTCGGCGTCGTTCCGAGCCACCAAACTAGCCCGTTCCAGCACGGTCACGAGTGCCTTCAGGCTATAAAGCGCTGCATGCCGCGGCTGCAAACCACCGGGAATCAAAGCAAACGGCAATTTATATTCTTCGGCCATTTTCTGCAGTTTTCCACCGGTCGCAATTACGACGATTTGAGCTTTTTTAGCCAAAGCCGCCTGTAAAGCCTCCATTGTTTCCTCCGTATTGCCGGAGTGGCTGGAGGCTACAAACAAAGTCTTGTCCGACACATGCTGGGGGATCGAATAGTCGCGCGAAATTTCAAACGGGACGCTATACCCCGGCCAAGTTTGGCTGATTAAGGCGGCAAGTGCGGAGCCGCCCATACCGCCCACTACGACGTTATGCACCGCCCCGGATGGCAAATTAAAATCTCCCAAGTCAAAGACATGCTCGAGCTGTTGCCACTGCTTTTCGGCTACACCCAGTGCATCCTGGCCGTCCTTTTCATGAATGTATTTTAAGTCGTCTAACATATCCGTTTCGTCCCCTACTCAAATTATCCCGCTTATGCTACATTGTAATGGAATAATAAAGCTTAAGGAATTCCCGGTGGGCATTTTTAATAACAAACAAGATTCTGGTAGCCAACCTTCGGCTGCAACCGGACCTGTCACGAGTATCGACGGCTTTTTGAGCACTGGCAGCGGCAATGATCATGCCATGCAAAGTTCAATTGATGATATTATCGACCAAGATGACGCCGTAACACCCACAGCTACTACTACAACCGCTCCCACTGACTATTTACTGACGGATGAACCGTTACCAGCAACCTCTATTGCCACTCAAGCGCCCATTAATCCCAATCCAACCCAAGCCACCCCTCCCCAAAGTTCTGATTTATCTGATATTAAGCAGCAAGCCCTTAAGCAACTAACTCCAATTGTCGGGCACCTGGATCAATCGCCAGAGGAAAAGTTCCACACCACCATGATGATGCTCCAAGCCACCGATGATCAGTCGCTAGTTAATGTTGCTTATGAAGCTGCCCAGAGCATTACCGACGAAAAATCTCGAGCTCAAGCGTTGCTCGATATTGTCAACGAAATCAACTATTTTACCTCTCAAAATAAGCAGCAATAAAAAAAGCCCCAAAACTGGTGAGGGCTTTTTAAAAATACTTAATCTTAGCGCTGTATTTTGCGCCGTTGGGCTGCGTATTGAACAGCTGTACCGGCTATAGTGCTGACAGCAAAAACAGCTAGAGTATCAGCAGGACCGGTATTTGGTAGATCGCCGGACTTGCCGCCTTCAGCGGTGTTGGGCGTATCTGTACGAGCGGGAGCGTTAACGTCGCCGTCTGCATTATCATCTGAAGTAGCCTGGTCGTCGTCGGAGGTGGCTCCATTACTTTCATCGGTGTTGGCGCTGTCTCCATCTTTGTCATCGGTGTCGGTGTTGCCGCTAGGTAACTCTTGCCCATCAAAATTTGGGGTTTCGTTGTCGGCATTTTCGGTGGTAGCCACTTCCCCGTCGTCGGTTACTTTGTTATAAGCCCAACGTCCGGCCAAAAACAAACCTACAATAACTAGGGCAACAGTCATAACAGAAACCAAAGCCAACAACCATCCTGCACCAGCGCGGTCACGTTTTTCGGCTTCGTAGTACTTTTCTA
This sequence comes from bacterium, assembly GCA_030855955.1. Lineage (GTDB taxonomy): Bacteria > Patescibacteriota > Saccharimonadia > Saccharimonadales > JACDBH01 > JALYQY01. The sequence goes on from JALYQI010000038.1 coordinate 2,206, forward strand.
CCTCCGGTAGAACAGCGTCTTTCTTGTTGCGGTTAAATAATGCCATTACGGTTCAACTCCCTTATTAAACTGATTGTACTATATTATGGCACGAAATGCAATAACATCTCTTTAAAAACCAAAAATGAAGTCAAACTTAATCTTTACCTCATTTTATCCACTATTTTGGAAAGAGTAGCCGGAGCGTCTGGCTTTGCCAGCGCACCGCGATGAGAAAACCTTTCTAGAGGTCCCATTCGCCTGATCCTTAGGCCGAATGGGTTTCGAAAAGTTTTCTCATTACATTCCCATGCCCATGCCACCCATGCCGCTCATATCAGGAGCAGCACCTTTGGGCTCAGGGACATCGGTCACCAGCGCGCCCATAGTAATAGCGGTGCCGGCGATGCTGGCAGCGTTTTGGACAGCTTCTTTGGTAACGCGAGTCGGATCAACAATACCGACGGTTTTTAAGTCAACTAATTTTGCAGGGTCATTGACGTCCACGCCCTGTCCTACCTTGCCTTTTTTAACTTGGGGCAGCCACTCATCAGCATTAAGCCCGGAGTTGGACAGCAAGATACGGAACGGTTGTTCGAGCGCGTTCATAAGAATTGTTTTGCCAGCCGCCACGGTGGCATCGTCTTTAGTATTAGTCGTAACACTTGAAGCAACGTTAATTAAAGTCACGCCACCACCGGCTACGATACCTTCGTCCAAAGCAGCTTTAACGGCAGCTACGGCATCATCAACCCGGAATTTCTTTTCTTCGATTTCAGTCTCTGTGGCTCCTCCGACTTTTATGACGGCAACTTTGCCGGATAAGGCTGCGCGGCGCTTGTCGAGATTCTCTTTGTCATATTCCGAACTGGCGGCCTCGGCTTGGGCCTTGATCTGCGTAATACGAGCCGCGACTTCCGCACTTGAACCGGAGCCTTCGATAATAGTGGTCTCGTCTTTGGTGACAATGACTTTGCGGGCCGTTCCCAGATCAGTGATTTCAATACCATCAAATGATTGGTCAGCATCGATATAAGTTCCGCCGGTCAGGATTGCAATGTCGTTGAGTACGTCCTTGCGTCGGTCGCCGAAGGCCGGAGCTTTTATGGCGACTGTGCTGAAGACACCCTTAAGCTTGTTGAGTACTAAAGTCGCCAGTGCTTCACCGTCGAGATCCTCGGCGATAATGACCAGTTCTTTCTTGCCGGCGCCAGCCAGTTTTTCTAATACTGGTAGCAACTCTTGGACAGAACTAATTTTTTTGTCGGTAATCAGTATATACGGCTTTTCAAACACGGCTTCCATGCGGGTCGTGTCGGTCACCATATAGGCGCTGACAAAACCACGGTCAAACGTGAAGCCTTCGACGACTTCACTTTCCAGATCTAAACCTTGGCCTTCTTCTACCGTGACCACACCGTCTTTGCCGACCTTGTCGATAACATCGGCAATCAGCTTGCCGATTATAGCGTCACCAGCGCTAATAGTGGCCACTTCGGCTACACGCTGATTGTTGCCCGAAATATCTTCACTAACCGATCCCAGAGCTTTAATGACATCATGAGCGGCCGATTCCAGACCTTTTCTTAGCAGCATTGGGTTATGACCAGCAGCTATCAGCTTATTGGCCTCGTTTAAAATGTGATAGGTCAATACGGTTACTGTGGTCGTACCATCACCGGCGACATCGTTCATTTTATTAGCTGCTTGCTTGATGAGTTCGGCACCGACTTTGTAGCCCAAGGTTTCATCGTCAACGTCAGCAATTTCCACGCCTTTGGCTACCGTCACGCCGTCGTGCGTCACGGTCGGGTTGCCGTAAGACTTGCTGATTACGACGTTACGGCCTTTTGGTCCCATGGTCGTCTTGACTGCTTCGTATAAAATCCGCGCGCCTTCTAACACCCGGCGGCGAGCGTCTTCATCATAAAAAACTTTCTTTGACATTACTTACTCCTCTATTTAACGACTGCTAAAATATCTTCGTCTTTAATAAGCTGGTACTGTTCGCCACCGAATTCCAGTTTGGCTTCGGTCTGCGAATAGCTCTTGGCTACCACGCGATTGCCGGTTTTGATTTCTTTGACGTCTTTTCCGACAGCCACAACTTTCAGTGTGGTGTCTTCGTCAGAGACGGTTGGCGCCAGCAAGATACCACTCTTGGTCTTTAGCTCTTTCTTTTCCTCTTTGATGCATACGACGTAGTTGCGTAGAGGAGTTATTGGTACACTCATAATTCAAATAACCTCCTGTTAATTTTTGGTAATCAGAATAAAAGATTGGTGAATCTCGCAAATGCCACCAATTCAGCACTCATCATACCTGAGTGCCAATTATCGGTCAAGTCTAACGAGTTCGGAAATTCCTAATTGCCTGAACGAAATAATCCTGGCTGATAGGTTCCGCCGGCACACCACTTTCGACTTCTTGCATGGCCTTATAAGCTAGCATTCTGTTGAGGATATTTTCAATATCAGCACCCGTCAATTCAACTGCTTCTTTTGCGAGAATATTATAGTCGATTAAGGCCGGTTCAATAACCACTCTTTCGGCACGCTTAAAACTTCGCATGACTTGTGCGCCGATAATACCTTTTAACCCTTGTTCATCCGGTACTGGTACATGCAGTCTTATATCAAACCTTCCAGACCGTACAATGGCGCTATCTAATTCGTCGAGATTTTTATTACTATCGGCCCATAGTATTGCATTAGGATTATCCACTAGTTCTTCGGCACCTTGCTTAAAAATTGCGGCCACGCGGCTATCGGTAGAATGCGAACCTGGCGTAATAATACCGTCAATTTCATTGAAGTAGATAATGGTAGATTTAGTAACTTTTTTAGCATCATCAAAAACTTTTCTAATAGCTTTCTCAGAATTACCAAGCCACATGTCATATATGTCAGCAGCGGATAATCGTATCATGTCAGCATCAATCTCATGCTGGAAAGCTTTGGCTAACATTGTTTTCCCTGTACCTCCAGGGCCGTATAACAATACCCCACGACGCGGTTTTACCCCATACTTTTCCAAAATGCCTGGATTTCGTAATTGAGTGGCATATTGTTGTAATTGCTCTTTGACATAGTGCAACCCACCTACATCTTTCATGGTAGGATATACATCTCCAGGTTCGCTATCCTCTTCTTCTAATTGCGGTCTACCCGCTTCAGATATTTTCACAGGTAGGCTCAAGGAGCCGTTGTATCCTTGTGCATCATAAAATTGGGTAATTATCTGAGTTAAGGTATAACGAAAATTATTAAATTCAGGAATTGTAGCATGCTGACCGTGACTTAATGGATGTATTTGTTCCCTATCTAATAATGTGTCCTCGGGTAATTCTTCTACATTCGTCCCCGTACTGGTAAGAAACAACTGGCTCAAGTCTTCACTTAAGGCCATAACATAATTTGCTCGACCGCGACCCTTAATTAGATAATAATGCGCGCCACCTTCTATGGGCTTACCGTAATTGTCAAAAGCAAAGCTTTCAACAAAGCTGATAATCCTAGCGGCCTCTTCATCAATTACTCCCTCTCCACTACTGTTGTGGTCGAGTTCCATCAAGGAACCAAAGCTAAAATTACCACCTTCTGCCATTGAAGAACCGTCTACCTGCACTCTAATAGAAGTAATCGGACCTTGCAGCTCTAAATCCTCTGCAATTGTTACGTTTTCTACATCAGAATATAGGAGTTTCTCAAGTTGCGGTAATTGCCCGCAAGGGAGGGATATTTGCGGTTTTTCTAATATTCCAAATGCCTCTGGACCACTTGATTGTGACATACTGTGCATTCCTTGCTTTTTTATAACTTAAAAGATTTCATTGTTAAATGCAAGGATAACTTGTAATAAAAGCGTTTGTATTTATTATGCTTGAACTAAGGCTGAAACCTTGCTGACAATGAGTTCGAGTTGAATTTTATCTTTGGCTTCGGCATTTAGTCGCAGCAACGATTCAGTGTTGCTGGGCCGGACGTTAAACCAGCCGCCTTCAAAATACACAGTTAGCCCGTCTAGATGTTCGGTACTCGTCTCGCTGAATTCGGATTCAATTTTTTTGATTACTGCTGCTTTATCATTTACTTCAAAATTCGTTTCCGGTATTTGTACGTAGGCTTCACGGAACGGCTGGGCAATTTCTGATAATTTCTTACAGCTGATAGCATGAACATACAGGCCGATGACTGCAGCTATCAAGCCGGAATCTGCCATAAAATTATCTTTAAAATAATAATGCCCGCTATGCTCACCGGCAAAAATAGCCTTGTATTTGCGCATATCGGCCTTGATAAAAGAATGTCCTACCCTTGTACGCATTGGAGTGCCGCCTGCCTCCTTCACGGCATCTACAGCCGCTTGGCCGCAGATAGCATTCAATAACACGGTTGCGTTGGGATTAGTATATAAAAAGAACTGGCTTAATAGCGCCGTTAACACCGTACCGCTCAAAGGCTCGCCGGTTTCGTCAATTAATACCGCTCGGTCACCATCGCCATCGAAAGCGATACCCGCATCAAGCCCGCCTTCACGAACAGCTTTTTGTACGTCTACTAAATTTTTAGGTTCAAGTGGGTTGGCTATATGGTTAGGAAATGTACCATCGAGTTCAAAATATAATTCCGTTACGTCCCAGGGGACATATGGTTCTAATTCCGGGAAAATCTTTCCCGCCATACCATTGCCCGCATCAACCGCAATTTTAATCGGATTTAATTTAGTTACATCAATAAATGACAACACGTGCGCGATCCAGGCTTCGGTGAGATCTTTTTGTTCAACCTTGCCGGGCTCTGATGCCGGGGCCAAAGCCTGTCCTAGCACCACATCGCGGATTTCAAACAAACCCGATTCTTCTCCGACAGGTTTGGCTTCTTCGCGGCACAGTTTAATGCCGTTATACTCACCCGGGTTATGGCTAGCTGTCACCATCGCCCCACCGGCTAAGTTTAGAGTGCCAACTGCAAAATATATCATGTCTGATGTAACTTGGCCGATATCAATCACGTCCCTGCCCTGCAGCTGCAATCCTTTAATCAAAGCTGCGGCTAATTCAGCGCTATCTGGCCGCATATCGCGACCAACAGCAACAGCGCCGTATTCCGGCAACCAGTGCCCAAAAGCCTGTCCAGTAAGTTCCACCACTTCGGTTGTAAGTTCTGTCCCAACCTTGCCCCGCACATCATAAGCCTTAAAAATCGCCTCAATGGACATCTCAGCCTCCAAAGTTACATAGCCACATCCATTTTAACAGTTTTACACACGGATATTCTGAGATTTCAAGAAATAGGCGTCCGTGTGGGACTTATCGGCAATCTGTCCCAATAGCCAGAGTTCAGTTACCTCTTCCGTCTCGCCGAAATCCGGATTGTCCTTTACCGCAAACATGGGGCCAGTATCTTCATCGGCTACTACGCCTATGTCATCCAAATTTTGATAAGGTGCCATTTGGATCAAGCTCAGTAGAAACCGGCTGGTGCGACCAGCCCGGATTTGTCTTAAATATGCCCTAGTGACCGGATTATCGGGTGATTCCGCGTCCAGTATATCGTCCGGTAAGTACACAAATAAGCGATCTACACCGTCTTGTTTTAAATATTTGCGGCGTGGTCTTAGCAATATCCTTGAGCATGCTTCTGGTATCTGTTCATTTTTTTGATCTGTGACACCAATAACATAACGGTCCGAAGTGTCCCGTGCCTTAATTAAGTGATTGTCCATGGCGCGGGCCGTCATCAGGCGATCTTGAAGCACACTGAGCACGCTGGCCCGATATTGCGGTAGATTATTTTCTGGAAGTTTCATGGTTTCTTTCAATAAACAATATTTTGACAGTCTTTTATTAATTAGTCAAATACTGCAGTTTACAGTCTTGTTAAGCAGGAGTATAATGCTGCTATTCCAACCACGGCCCAAAAAGGCCACAACACCCGAAATGGGAGATCATTCACAATGGGGAAAAGAAATACATACACTCGGCTTCATCCGAAGATGGGGGAACTGTTCTTCGTCAAGCCGAGCATGCCTCGCGCTGAAATTCGGTTCGACGGGTTCACGCCCAGCTACAGCTTCAAGGGTCTGATGGACTCGGCTGTCGAAGGCGTCGCCGGCGTTGAAGCCGTCATCCAGACCGACAGGAAGACGATCCTCGTCTTCTCGCCCTACCTGGACGTGCCGTCCTGCCGGCAAGCCTTCGCCCAGTGGTCTAAGACCGTCATGCAGGCTGTCGTCGGGCTCCCGGCCGAAGATCGCGCCAATCTGGAACACCAAGTCGACGATGCGGCATCACCGCTGATCTCGGCCATGTGCGTCCATTCGTCTCGAGACCACTGATCCCACACCGTGGTTCGGATTCCCGGACGGGTATTGATGACAATGGCGTCATCATTCCCGTCCGGGTTCCGGGCTTGGTTAGTTTAGAGCTTTAAAGCTCCAGTTTGTTTTTTTGTAAGCTCTGCTTACCTCAAAAAAACAAACCGTATAACAACCAAGCCCGCATTCTTCCTCCCTATAAAGTTAGTTTTCATCTCAACCGCAAGCAAGCGGTATTTTTATTTCTCCATGCTACAATCGGGTAAGTCTTTTATGAATAAAATAAATACCCGAGTCTTAATGTCTGGCGCCGATTATTTCAGCGACAGTCAAGCCATTAACGCCCATATGGATGATAAACTGGCCGTTGACATCGCCAAAGCTATGGCTGAACACCAAGCTATTCAAGACGCTCTGCAACAAGCTGGCATAGAAGTGATCAAAGTAGATCCGCCAAAGAGCTGCCAAGACGGCGTTTACACCGCTAACTGGGCCCTCATAAGAGGCAATAAGGCCGTGATGTCCCGCTTGCCTAACGCCCGCACCCTCGAGGAACCCGCCGCCGAAGTTCACTTACGAAACCTTGGTTTTGAAATTATAAAGGTCCCTGACAATTTACGCTTCAGTGGCCAAGGAGACGCCCTGCCCTGCGGTAATTATCTATTTGCTGGTTCTGTATACCGTACAGACAAAATGGTTCATCAGTTCTTGGCAGACACTTTGGGGTTTGAGGTGATCGGATTGCAGACCAAGCCCTTACGCCGTTTGTTCGGCCGTGGCAAACCGGTCATTAATAAGTACAGCGGCTGGCCGGACAGTTATTATTACGATATCGACCTTGCCCTTGCCGTCCTTAAAGCACCGGATGAAACCCAGCCAGGTCTTATCGCATGGTGTCCAGAAGCATTCATGAAAGAATCCGTGGCCAAAATTCGTTCCATCCCCGTAGATAAGATTGAAGTAAGTCTAAAGGAGGCCAAAAAAGCCTTTGCCTGCAACCTGGTCAGCACCGGTGAAGCCGTCGTGATGAGTGCCTTTGCATCCAAGTTCCGACGCGAGTTAGAAAAGCGCGGATTACGAGTATTCACCCCTATGGTAAGAGAACTAGGCAAAGGTGGCGGATATATCCGCTGCACCACTCTTTCTTTAAATTAACTTTCCACGCCTTCTTCTTCAAAAAACATTGCAATTGGTGGTTCAACTGTTGTGTCTATACTAAGTCTGCCTAATTGAGCCGGTATTTCTTTATTTTTACCTCGAATTTCAAAGCCAGTTTCGGTTGCGCATACTGCTGTCACGGGAAATAAAGTTACTTCCAGGAGTGTTGGAAGTCGATCTGAAGGAGTATCGCCTGCTTTATCGACTAAAAAACTTACCTCTATAGTATCTATCTCCTTACCACCCAGTATCAAACCTGTCACTAAAGTATTTGTAGCTTCAGCAGAAGGAGTAAAATATGCTCTTTTCCCATTCATTTACTTGCAATTATACTCAATTCATGTTAGTATGTAAATAATAACCTATAAATCATACAAACATATGTCTCCGCTTAATGAAAAAATAAATAATCCAACCGTTGTACCAGAACTACAACCTAGTTCCCATGAGGCAGTTGAATTATGGTATGGCAACCTTAGACCAGACAGAGATATTGATGAAGTCCCTCTTGACGTACACCTTGATGCGATCGCTAGTTCTGTTTTGCTTTCCACTCGGGAAGATCTCCCTGAAGATAGACTGCAAAGAGTTCGTAAAGCCCTAGATATGACTGCTGCAGGTAGTGACAAATTAGCGTCGAGAGTTGCTGCTGAAGGCCCCCCAGGCTTCACGATGCTGGATCTTATAACGGAATTGTCGGAACGAAAAAATAATGCACCACCGGCGGTCGTCATGCGTTTGGTAGAATTCGGCAAACAAACTGCCTTAGCACTAAGAGAGAATCCACTCTTGTCGCACGCTGAACGGTTTGACGCTAACATCAAGCTCTCTAACCTTAATTTTGCTGGACTTCGATACGCCAATGATAATTATCCTGCTTCAATGAAGAACTACAGCGATCAATATATTGCGGCCGTGCGTCATGAGGCCCACTGGATAAGCCGCAATAGCCCGAAACATCGAGACATCTCCGGCGGTAAACTATTTGAAACATTTATAGGTTGCATGAGTAAATATCAGGCATGGATGCTAGAAATGGACGACACTACCATAGTACGTCACGCCACAGCTAGAGAAGATATGCCCAATGAAAGAATGGTGGGTGGTAGTGGGCATGAATTTGCCCATGATGTGGTAGTAAATGGCAACGAGAAAACAATTTGGCTACAGGCTAAGTGGGGTCCACATCCTGTTAAGACTGCAGCTAATTATGACTTGTCTAAAGTGACGATGATTTCTGAAGCGGGCCATGATGGAGTATTAGAAACTTATGATAAATTTTCCGATGCCTTTGCATTGATAACAAAGTCAGATGAACCGGTTGCCGCTGAAGCTTGTGAAGAAATTGCACAACGTTATAAACTAAGTCGTCTTTTAAGAAAAGCCTCGGAACCTGTTGCGGTTACTATCGGTAGCCTAACTCTGGAAACTTAACGCTTTAAAGCTTTTCGAGTGGTGGCGATTTCGTCCCACGGGTGTTCGCCACTCGCTCTCTCGATAGTTTTTTCGTGTCCCTTACCGAGCAATAAAACCGTATCACCCCTTTTCGCACGTGAAATGGCAAAGTTTATCGCTTCGGTGCGGTCAAGTATCAAGAACAAATTTTTATCCCGCACTTTGCCTTGCGATTCTGCCCCGCCAGCAATCATATTCATAATTTCGTTGCCATCAATGTCGCGGTCATCTTCTTCGGTAATAATCACCTCGTCGGCGTACTCGCCCGCAAGTCTTCCTTGGATCGCCCGCTTGGCTTCGTCGCGTCTCCCAGCGGATCCGAACAAAACGATTAACTTGCCCTTCACGACCGGCTTCAGATCTTTGAATAATTTTTCGAAACTATCTGGCGTGTGGGCAAAATCAACGATGACGTCAAAGTCCTGGCCTTCGTCGACTGGATCCATTCTGCCCTCCACTCGCTTGAGCGCCGAAATGCCAGATTCTATCTGCTCTTTGGTGAGTCCCACCGCTCCACCGACAACGGCGGCAGCTAAAGAGTTATAGACATTAAACTTTCCGGGAATGTGGCACTCGATCCGCAGTTCGCGGTCTTGGTACACGGCCTGATATCGACTGCCTCCGGGTGTCAATTTGACGTTTTGCGCCTTCAAATCCCCCTTGTCTATACCGTAGGTAATCGGATGAGCAATATCTTGGGCAAATAATTCCGCGTTTGGATCATCAGCGTTGATAATACCGATACGCTTGCCGTCTTTGTTGCGATTAGCTAATTTAAAAAGTTTTCGCTTAGCATCGCGATAATTTTCAAACGTGCCATGTTGATCTAAGTGTTCATGAGTCACGTTTGTCATGACGACTATCGAATAAGGCATGCCCCAGACGCGGTTTTGAGCCAATGCATGAGAGGTTGTCTCGAGCACTAACCATTCAGCCCCTTCTGCCTTCATCCACTTCAAGCGTTTTACGAGCTCCGGTACCGTTACATTAGTCATGTGATGTATCTGAGGACGAATATCATCGCCCACTCCATAAGCTACCGTGGTCATAAGGGCTGCCTTATAGCCGGCTTCGACCAACATCTTATGAATCATAAAGCTCGTGGTGGTCTTGCCGTTTGTCCCTGTTACGCCAATAATTTTGAAGTTCTTGGCAGGAAATCCGCTCTTTGCGTGGAATAACACAGCTTCTGCCTTATGCCCATACGGTTCTACCTTTGGGAATAACCCTTTTGGTATAAATTTTTTAACAACTTTTCTCGCATTCATACTAGGGTTAAGTATACTGTATTCAGTGCAAATATTAGGGATAGAAACGAGTTGTGATGAAACAGCGGCGGCGGTCGTTGAAATTAACAACGACACGATGAAGTGTACCCTTATGAGCAATGTGGTCGCCAGCAGTATGGATCTGCATGTGCAGTACGGCGGCGTCGTGCCGGAAATTGCTGCCCGCAGTCACATTGAATCAATTATCCCTGTTATTGAAGAATCCTTGCAGGGTTTAACCTTGCATAATATGGATCCGTGGGAGGCAATTGATGGGATTGCTGTCACTTACGGTGCTGGCTTAGGTGGTTCCCTGTTGATCGGTGTTATGACTGCGCGAACGTTGGCGCTCACTAAAAACAAACCTTTATATGCCATAAATCATGTTGAGGGTCATGTCTATGCCAATTTTATTACCAAAACTACTCTGCCCGGCTATCACTTGCCAAGCACTACCCCGACTTTCCCCTGTTTAGCACTCATTGTCAGCGGCGGCCATTCACAGCTGGCCTTATTCAAAGACCATTTCAAATATAAATTACTCGGTCAAACCCAAGACGATGCCATCGGCGAAGCCTTTGATAAAGTAGCCAAGATGATCGGCCTTCCCTACCCTGGCGGTCCGTCTATCGGCAAAAAAGCCCTAGAGGGCAACCCTGAGGCCTTTACGCTACCCAAAGCCAAAATGGCTCGTACATACGACTTTTCATTCAGTGGCTTAAAAACAGCTGTTTTAAGGCGTGCCCAAGAAGCTTGCGGTAAAGACTTCACATTTCCTTCTAAACAACTGCCACAAAGCCTTACAGATGCCCAGAAAGCAGACATTGCTGCTGTATTCCAGCGCGTGGCGATAGAAACAGTCGTGGATAAGACGATTGCAGCATATAAAGAGTTCTCCCCTGCCTCGGTCGTTATCGCCGGCGGCGTCGCTGCCAGCTCAGAATTGCGGCGGCAATTAAAAACCCGCCTGCCAATAGATATCCAATATACTGATCCTAAACTGTGCACCGACAACGGCGCCATGATCGCCACCCTTGGTGCCTTCAAAGCCCGCCTCGGCCAACCGACTGCTGATCCAAGCACCTTAGAAATCCAACCGAACTTATCTATGTAATGTTTACTTATAGTTGTCAATATTGCTTATGTTAGTATTTAGATATATTCTAGATACGAAAACAAATATCTGCTTGTCCGCTAGAAACGGACCGTACATTCGCAAAAGCAGAAGGGGAGTAGTAATACTTTTCGTGTGAAAAGGCGTAATAATTGTGCGCCTTTTTTCATGTGAAATTGTCTTTATTTTTTTGGATTCTCTCTGATCTTTCTTCAGATGGGTATTTATTAACAGAGGTGATATACTGATATCTGTATTTATGAAATTATCCAAGACTTACGAACCGAGCCAGTATGAGGGTATGATTTACGAGCTGTGGGAGCAGAGCGGAGCTTTTGCGCCAAAAGACACGGGCGAACCTTTTGCCACTGTATTGCCGCCACCTAACGCCAATGCCAATCTTCATATCGGCTACGCCTTAAATATTGCTCTGATTGACTCTGCGGTTCGATATCAGAGGATGAATGGTAAAGCAGCTTTGGCATTGCCTGGGGCAGACCATGCTGGTTTTGAAACACAAGTGGTATACGAGAAATACCTGGCAGCAACAGGGAAGAGTCGCCTAGATCTGAGTCGAGATGAGCTATACAAAGAAATTTATGAATTTGTGCAAGGCAATAAATACAATTTTGAAAAACAAATACGCTCTTTAGGGGCATCTGTAGACTGGAGCCGGTTTACATTTACGCTGGACGACAAAGTTGTGCGTACCGCTTATTCTACCTTTAAGAAGCTGTGGGATGAAAAACTTATTTACAGAGGCGAGAGGCTAGTGAATTACTGCACCTATCATCGGACAAGTTTTGCCGATATTGAAGTCGAATATCATGAACAGACGAGCCCTTTGTATTACCTGAAATACGGACCGTTTACGCTCGCCACGACTCGGCCCGAGACTAAATTTGGTGACACTGCTGTAGCAGTCCATCCAAATGACGATCGTTACAAAGAATACATCGGAAAAACCATAACTGCCGAAGGGCTCAACGGACCTTTTGAAATCCGCGTTGTAGCCGATGAATATGTTGACCCCAACTTCGGTACTGGAGCCGTAAAGATTACGCCGGCCCATGATTTTAATGACTGGGAAGTAGCTCAGCGCCATAATCTTGAAGCCATCCGAGTTATTAACCACGACGGTACGCTTAATCATAGGGCAGGGAAGTTCGAGGGAATGCCGGTAACCGAGGCTCGCACCGCCGTAGCCGAAGCATTAAAAGAGAAGAACTTACTTGAAAAAGTAGATGAGCATTATAAAAACAGGGTAGGGAAGTGCTACAAGTGCGGTACGGCTATCGAGCCGATGCTAATGGATCAGTGGTTTATCTATATGAAAAAAATGGCTAGACCGGCTATCAAAGCTCTCAAGGAAGATAGGATTAAATTCTACCCAATCCAGAAACGCGACCAGGTAATCTCTTACCTGGAAACTGTTAAAGATTGGAACATCAGCCGGCAGATTGCCTGGGGTATTCCGATCCCGGCTTTCCAGAATGTCGATGATAGCGACGACTGGATTTTTGATGAGCGCGTCGGTGATGAAATGGTAGAAGTTAATGGCAAGACTTACCGCCGTGACTCGGATGTATTTGACACCTGGTTCAGCAGCGGCCAGTGGCCATTTGCCACACTTGGCTACCCTGACAACCAGGATTTTGAGCGATTTTATCCAGGCCAGATGATGGAATGCGGCATTGATATCTTATACCCATGGGTATCGCGTATGATCTGCTTGGGATTGTATGTCACGGGGGAGATCCCGTTTAGAGTCGTCTATCTGCACGGCATGGTCCGATCGGAGGACGGCCGCAAGATGAGCAAATCTTTAGGTAATGTCATTGATCCTCATCAGCTGATTACCTCGCACGGCTCGGACGCTGTACGAATGGGTATGATAGCCGGGCGCAGCGCCGGCTTTAGTGCGGCTTATGCACCTAGCAAAGTTGATGCCGCCCGTAATTTCTGTAATAAACTTTGGAACGTGGCGCGCTTTGTCGAAGGTGTTATCGGCGAGAATTATAAAAGTCGACACAACCCGGAGCCCAAGACTGAGGCCGATCACTGGATATTGACTATTTTACAACATGCAACAGAAAAGGTTGCCGTGGATTTAGATAACTATCGCTTCTCCGAAGCTTACGACACGCTCTATCACACGATTTGGGACGACTTTGCTGATTGGTACATTGAAGCCAGTAAAATCAGCCCCAACAACAGTGTTTTGGCGTACGGGCTTGAAGTGTTGCTGAAGATAACTCATCCGTTCGCCCCATTTGTTACCGAAACCATTTGGCAGACGCTGAAGTGGGAAAATGACAGTCTGCTCATTAGTGCTCAATGGCCTAAAGTACAAGCGGGCGACAGGACGCAGTCAGAAGCATTTGAAAATATCATGACGCTTGTCAGCGAGACACGCACTATAGCGCGTACACTAAATCTTCCAAAACCCCATCTTTATCACCGTAGCTCGCCCTTGCTACTCAAACACGGCGACCTTATTAAGCAATTAGCCCAGCTTGATGACATTACCGAAGTCACTGACGGCACTGGCTTACAT
>JALYQI010000040.1 GCA_030855955.1 bacterium
GATGGTTGGTTAACAGGCTACTCTACAAAGTATGCTACTGCTGTATGGGTAGCTTATCATAACCGAACCCGAGAAATGTCTGGCTTTATGGAAAACATGACTCGGCCAATCTGGCTCGGATTTATGGAACGAGCCCACCAAGGCAAAGAGGCGAAGCCTTTTGTAAAACCTGCTGGTGTTAAAATGGCGCCTGCTTATGTGATTCGCAGTCATGTTGGTACCGGTTCAGTTGAACCTAGCCCTAGCAATGACCTATACCCTTCTTGGTATCAGAATAAAGGTGATAATAATGAGCGCCGTGTAATTGATATAGTTTCCGGCAAACTGGCAACTGAATGTACACCGGAACTTGCCAAGCGCACCGAAACAGGAGGCTCAGCATCGGAATTTAGCGGTGATACCTTTAATGGAGGAAGTACCAATACGTCCAATGAAACTGATGATGTTCATAAATGTACTGATGAACGTCCAAGCGTATCAGTTAGTGTATCCGGTAGTGATGGTAAATATACCTTGCGGGCAAGTGCTTCACCTGGCACACATCCGCTTAGCAGCGGTTCGCGTGCCGGCGTTGTAAACTTCAAAGTTAATGGCCAAACCGTTAGCGGCGGGTCGGTCGGTATTTCACAAGCTCAGTCAGGCATTACTTACAGGCCTTCACAAAATGGAAACGCCCAGGTTACGGCGGAGATTATCGACAGCGTTTTATATAGTTCGACGTCAAATCCGGTCAGAGTGAATTTCATCGCTGGAGGCTCAAATCTAATCTTAAGTTTTTCAGAGAAAGGACAATTCATAGATTTCGACTGGACTGATAACAACGGCAAGGTGACTATTTACAAGAAAAACGGTGACAAGGTATGTGAGGGTGACAATGATTGTAGTAATGTTCTAAAAGTTACGATTGAAGGAGCCGCCGTTTATGCGCGCGATAACGAAACTATTTCAAATGAAGTTACCATAGACAATTAAGGCTATTTACTCAAAAACTGGTTCAAAGCTTTTCTAATATCCCGGATTTCATGTACAAAGCTACTTAGTTTTTTGTCAGCGCTGCCCATGGGAGCGATTGCTCCACTAAAACCTAGTTTTTTGGCTTCGGCTATTCTTTTGTCAGCGAACGGCACTCGTCGTACTTCGCCTGATAAGCCAACTTCTCCAAACACCACAGCATCTTCTTTAAGCTGCATACCGCGCGAAGCACTGGCTATGGCCATACATACAGCTAAATCGGCGGCGGGCTCGGTAATTTTGAGACCGCCAACGATATTTATATAAATGTCCTTATCGCTTAGATTTAATTTGGTGCGTTTATCAAGCATGGCTACGAGTAAATTAAGCCGGTTGAGATCAAGACCGCTGGCTGTGCGTTTTGGATATCCGTAGCTAGTGGTGTTTACTAACGCCTGCACTTCCACAAGTAATGGCCGCGCCCCTTCTAAAGTTGCAAGCACTACCGAGCCGTCACTCACCTGGCGTTCTTCTAATAAGGCCGCCGATGGATTTTCGACTGGAATAAGTCCGTTATCTTTCATTTCAAAAATAGCGGACTCGTGAGTGCTGCCAAAACGATTTTTGACGCTTCGAAGCATCTTAAATCCTCCATATCTGTCGCCCTCCAGCTGCAAGACTACATCTACAACATGCTCTAAAACTTTGGGGCCAGCAATAAAGCCTTCCTTGGTAACATGACCAACTAGCAGAAGGGCTGTGTTGGAAGCTTTGGCTGCCTGCATAAGCATCTGGGTGCTATTTGTTATCTGACTTACTGAACCTGCGGCTGAAGATACAGCAGAGGCACTGACAGTTTGGATAGAATCGACTACAACAAGCTGGTGCTCACGACTAGCTATTGTCGCTGCAATATCGTCGGAAGAAGTACTAGAAGCTAGTAATAAATCCTGTTTATTTGCTCCTAGGCGTTTGGCACGCAAGCCGACTTGATGCACCGACTCTTCTCCACTCACATATAAAACTTTCGTACTTTTTGCTGCCTCATAGGCTATTTGCAGCATAAGTGTGCTCTTGCCAATACCCGGCTGTCCGGCGATCAACGTTACTGATCCCGGCACAAAACCACCGCCCAAGACTTCGTCGACGCTTGCTAGGCCTGCGTGAATGCGGTCCTGCTGTGTTGTGTTTGCTACAGAAGTAACTTGTGACGAATCCAGTTTACGCCCAGCGGGTGCGCTTAAAGCTGCAGCATCGAGTTGTTCTGTAATTGTGTTCCATTCGCCGCATGCGCTGCAGCGGCCCATCCACGAAGAATGTATGGCACCACAATTTTGACAGACATATTTAATACTTCCCTTTTTGGCCATATTTTCAAGTATAGCGTATTACTGGCGTTCGGGGACAGCTTCACGGCTGTCTATAGCCTCAACTAGTTCTGCTTCTTCACTGGCGATATCATTACGCTTTTTGACTAAATCGTTATACCGAACTATGAGACTTTGTAATTTGTCCAGGTCTTGGTTGTACTGATTAACTCGTGAGTTATAGATTGGTACTTGAGCATTATAGGCATCGTTTTGGTCTTGAGCGCGTAATCGTTCCATCTCAGCCTGCTGATTTCGTAAATTTGAATTAAGTGATGTTAAGTCTGATTGTAAGCTTTCAATTCGAGATTTAATACTGGCAAGTTGTTCGTCATAAACTCGCACTTGGTTACGACGATCTGTAAATGCTTGTTCATACTGCTCAGACAATGCCACAATCTTGCTACGGTTTTCAAAGTATCGGGCATAATATGTTTCCAGTTCACTTGGCAGGTCTCTAACTTCCGTTCCTAAGATAGAATGCAACTCATTAGGTACCAAACTGGCATCCTGTTTCCTGTATAACTCTACAGTGTCCTTTACCCTATCATTGGTCAGCCGCTGATATGCATTTTGGACAAGTGCATCTATTTTGCCCTGATCATTCCCAAGTCGTTCGTACGCGGCATGCAAGAGTTCATGGGCAGCTGTTACTTCCTCTATCCCTTCTAGGCGCCTATCATCAACATTCAACAGATAGATGCCTTCGCCACTAATAAAGCAGCCCAAAACTATGCTACGTTCATCCTCACGGCAGTGTTCGTTGAATTCAGTTTTGTCAGTCAGAGCCGGACGGTTTACATAAAATAACCTCCGACTGTCGCCAAGCATAGTCGTATCATCTGCCAGTGCGATAATTTCATTTGACGGCGTATAACCAATTAGTCTTATGTAATCATAAATATCTTGTCGGAAAATCCAGCCGATACTAAACAGACCCACTAAAAAAACGGAAAATAAAAGCGAAGCTAGAAATGGTTTTTTCATACTATTGTCCTCAAGCTCATTCCAAGGTACAGGCTTTGACCGGTACTATTAGGCTGCAACGGGCTTTTCCTGCTGCAAACTAAACGAAAGGCTTTGTTTGCCACTGCCGATCAACACAATATCACCTTTTTGATATTGTTCGTCCAATAGTGCATTTGCAATGTGATCTTCAATTTCATCTTGTATGAGACGGCGCATAGGCCGAACTCCATTTTTCGCGTCATAACCTTTGTTCAGCATCCATTGCTTAGCTTTTGACGTTACCTGTATGCCGATACCGTGCTTGACGAGACGCTTACGAAGTTCATCGAGTTGCAAGTCCATAATTTTCAGTGCATCTTTTTTAGTTAATGCTCGGAATACAATCGTCTTATCAATACGATTTAAGAGTTCGGGTCTCATTAGTTTCTTAAGCTCATCCAAGACTTTATGCTTATTCTCGGCGTGAAGTTCATCGAGGTCTTCGAATTCTTTCTTACTGTCAGCATGAAAACCTAAGCCTGCTTCTTTTTGTAATTTATCAGCCCCGATATTGCTTGTCATAATTACAATAGTATTAGTAAAGTCGATGGCGCGGTTTTTGGCATCAGTCAATCGGCCGTCCTCAAGTAACTGTAGTAGCATATTAAATACATCCGGGTGTGCTTTTTCAATTTCGTCGAATAATACCACGCTGTAAGGCTGACGACGGATTTTATCTGTTAACTGTCCTCCATCGTCATAACCAACGTAACCGGCAGGAGCACCGACTAATCTCGAAACCGTATGGTGCTCTCCAAATTCCGACATGTCGATTTTTACCAATGCCGAATCAGATCCAAAAAATTCACGGGCGAGTACTCGGCCTAGCTCAGTCTTACCTACACCGGTTGGTCCTAAGAAAATAAATGAGCCGATAGGCCGAGTTGTCTGACCAATACCTATCCGGTTACGTCTAACAGCGCGCGCAATGGCTGTGACGGCTTCGTCTTGACCTATAACATGTTTACTCAGATTAGCTTCCAGACTACGTAAGTATTTAGCTTCGGATTTGATGACCTTATTAACTGGCACACCTGTCATTCGGGCCACGACGTCCGCAATGTCTTCGGTGGTTAATTTCAGTCTCTTTCCAGCCTTACCGGCAGCGACAATTTTATCGATTTCAGAATGAATTTGCGATGCACGCTGCTTGTATTCGGCGGCTTTTTGATAATCTTCAGTATCCACCGCATCATCAATACGCACGTTCAAAAGTTTTAGTTCCTTCTGAAGTTTGCGTAGTTCGGGTGGAGTTTTGCCCTTATCCACCCGTAAATGTGCCGCAGCTTCATCAAGTAAATCAATGGCTTTGTCAGGCATGAACCGATCATTTATATAGCGCTTGGCCAGGTTTACAGTATCTTCTATAACTTCATCGTTAATAGAAACACCATGAAATTGTTCGTAATGCTTTTTTAACCCCTTGAGTATAGCTATAGTCTCGGGAACCGACGCTTCAGGTACCATCACGGGTTGAAAACGTCGCTCCAGAGCAGCATCTTTTTCTACATACTTCGTGTATTCGTTGGTAGTTGTGGCACCGATTAACTGTATCTTTCCGCGAGCAAGAGCGGGTTTAAGAATATTGCCTGCGTCCATGGAACCCTCAGCTGCACCAGCACCAACGATCAAGTGCAACTCGTCAATAAAGACGATGCTTTTTTTGTCACCTTCCAGTTCGGCCATAACTTTTTTTAATCGTTCCTCGAACTCACCGCGGTATTTGGTACCGGCAATCATACCGGCAAGATCAAGCATAACTATACGCTTATCAATCAAACTATCCGGAACATCTTCGGCAATAATTCGTTGAGCAAGACCTTCTACGATAGCTGTTTTACCGACACCGGGCTCCCCTATAAGTACAGGATTATTTTTGGTTCGACGGTTTAAAATTGTAATCACACGACGGATCTGTGGTTCTCGGCCGATTACTGGATCTAATTTACCCTGGCGGGCTTGAGCTGTCATATCGGTACCATAAGTGTCCAAAGCAGTTTTACCACGGGTACGCTTAGTGCGTCGAGCACGGCCATTTGTACCAGAATTATCTTCGTATTGTTGGCGATTCAAAAATTGCTCAAGCTCATTGGTTAATACATCTATATTCACACTCATATCGCGTAGTAACGTCGTAGCCCTAGCATTCTTTTGACTCAGGATGCTGTACAGAATATGCTCGGTTCCACAAAATTCCTGGCTAAATTCTTGAGCAAGTTCATAAGCCATTTTGAGTGTAAGCTTGGCGGTTTCTGATAGGCCTTTAGCGCCCATATTGATAACAATAGATTTTGGTGTCAGGTTCAAGGCCATACGAGCACGTTCCAACGTCACACCCGCGCCCTCAAGAACTTTTGAGCCCATAGAACTATCTTGCGCTAGTACTCCGAGTAATAGATGTTCTGTGCCGATATATGGACTGTTAAAACTACGAGCAATAGCGTCTGCATGCTTCAGGCTTTGCAGTGCATTATCTGTCAGATGATTCAAAAATTCTTGGAAATCTGGTGAATCAGGCATCATGAAATATTTCTCGTTCTTCCCCTTAGCGAAAGTATTAAGTTATTCGCATACATACATAATAACATTTAGCACTCTATCATGTCGAGTGCTAAAATAAGCACTCTTCTACTGTCCCCCAGGACGAGTAATAGCTTTAAGATAACCTGCTGAGTTATCACTTTCTGGACGTATGACAGAGGCGACTTCTCCCCCTGTTCTTAACACTTCACGCGCTATAGTTTCTATATTTGTCAGTTGGCGTACATTAGAGGGGATAATGATTTTATAGCGGCACTCCATAGTGCGTACCACAGAATCATACGTACTACCAACCATGCCAAGTACCAATGTGCCCACCCTGCCTCGACGAGCCGCTTTTCTAATACTGGAATTATTTACAAGCAGCTGTTGGTCATCGCGCGCTTTTGCCCGGCCCAGAATATCCTCAACAATTTTTTCTTCTTTATGATGCTCGGAGTTGATCATTTTCCATGAGTACGCATGGACTTCTTGTTCGCTAGCTTGTTCATAATTACCATGTACATATTGCTGCATTACATGACGATAGTGGGTAATTTCTTTGTATAACTCAACTATTTTTATATCACCAAGTAAAACTAAAGGCCGGTTACTATCATGCAAGACCGAACGCCAAAGGACATCGTCGATTAAACGTAAGTAACGTTCCAGATCTTTTCGGTCATGGTCTTTTGCGCCACCATGTCCGTGATAATTGACACCGCCTTTGTTAGAACCCGACGAATGCTGCAGCTGCGTTTGAAATTCATCTATAAGAAGAGCATTTTTTATATTTCCTGGCAATTCATCCATTAATGCCCTGTCGATGCTGTTCTGTGTAGCCATAAAAAAGCGCGGCTCATGTTGGTTCAGATCAAGGGCATGGTAAAAATACTGATCCTGCATAGTGGCTAGCAGTGGCGTGATTACAAAATGCTCATCAACATGTACACGCTTATCTACTTCTGCTGGTAAATCGAAATGGGTCATCCGATTGGCGGTTACGAATAAAGCCAGACCATTGTCACGAAAACGCCAAAAATTCCGGTCGGCATGAAGTTTTTCGAGCTGTCGGGTATATTGGCGGACTTCTTTTTTGTTAAATCGCTCTGATAAAACCGCTTTGATGTCGCGGATAGAATTTTTCATTCGTACCCGATCGGCTTTTAAGTTGTGTGGTAGCCCAACGCGATGCGTCGGTAAGAATATACTCACCGATAAGGAATCCTTTGGTTTTGCAATTAACGCTTTTATATCTGCGAGTGTGGCGTACTTCATGCATACTCCCGGTTAAGACCATTACATAGTAACACGCTTATGCTGAAGTTTGTCTGTAAGAAAGTGTACTTACTAGTTTTAATTCATGCGATTTTATACATATACGCACCAAGTGGCAATGAAGCCAGGTATCGCCATCCTTCTATAGTTCGGACGGCAAAAATAACTATGTTTACTATAGTTAATCTCCGGACAATTTACACTCAGTGTCAACTCAACACAATTCTAAACTTGAGAGACAGCCTATAGTATAGCAACGGGCAGAGAGAGTAAAAACGAGAGAAAACAAAATTTTTTTATTTTTGTCTGTTCGTTATTCACCGTGTTCTTCGATGGCTTCAAGTAATGAGCTTTCTAGTTGGTCCTTGCGCTTGAGTTTCTGAACAGGTTTAACAGCATCAACTGTTGTTTCCGCTTGAGGAGCTTCAACTTTAGTGGCTACTATATCAATATCATAGCCCGTCAATTTGCTGGCTAAACGTACGTTTTGACCACTTTTGCCAATGGCAATACTAAGCTGGTCTTCATCCACGGCAACAGTGGCCTTTTTTACTCCTTCATCGATTGTAACGCGGCTCACTTTGGTGGGGCTTAAAGCATTACTGATGAAAGTTTTAATATCATCATCCCACACTACAATATCGATTTTCTCTTGTTCGCCAACTTCACTCATAACGGCATTTACGCGTGTACCATGGCCACCCACAAAGGTTCCAACTGGGTCCACACCTTGCACTGAACTTGCTACAGCTATTTTTGAACGTACACCTGCTTCGCGGGCAATGGCCTTAATCTGGACAGCGCCATTTTCCATTTCAGGCACCTCTGCCCGGAACAACCATTCGATAAATTCAGGGCAGCCACGAGAAACCACAAGCTGTGGTCCACGGAAGCCGCGTTCAACATCCTTTAAAAAAACTTTTAGACGCTGGCCTGGATAGTACCTCTCCGACTGGATTTGTTCACTTCTTGGCATGATTGCTGCAGCTTTACCCAGCTCCATACGCACAATGTTACCCTCTACACGGCCGACAATGCCATTGATGACCGTACCGATTTTGTCCTCGAATTCTGCCATTACTATTTCCCGTTCGGCTTCACGAAGACGTTGTAAAATAACTTGCTTAGCAGTCTGCGCAGCGACACGACCAAAATTTTCTACCTTCTGATGGATTTCCATTGTATCGCCTAACTTGGCATTTTTTTTCATGACACCGGCGTCTTTTAAACTTATTTCCAAAAATTCGTCTTCCACATTGTCAACGACAGTTTTCGTAATAAATGCGTCGACATCTCCGGTGTTGAGATTCATTGTCACTCGGACTTCTTGTTCACGGTCGCCATAATCACGACGATATGCCGCTGCCAACGCTTGCTCAACAACGTCTTGCACAACCTCTTCTGATAAATTTTTCTCTTCGGCAATAACTTTGATTGCAGCTGCTAGACTTTTTAAGTCAAAATCCATATGTGTATTTCCTTTCCTATTAAACACGTTCTTCGGCAGTAAAAAACCCGACCATTTGGCCGGGACAATATATTTATTCTACCGCAAAAAGTTTAAATGGTAAAGTGTCGCATAACCCTTCCTTATATTTAAATTAATTAACTTGGACAGTTTATGACGGCAACGTGCACTGATACAATGTAGGGGATGAAAAAATCTGTAACCAGGTTATATGGGGATCTGAGACCAAGTAACTACCAGCTGGAACTGAAATTAGATCCTGAAAAGATGATTTTTGATGGATCCGTAGTTATAAAAGCCCGGAAAAACGGCCGACCTTCACAACGTATAACCTTACACCAAAAAGATTTAAAAATTTTATCCGCCAGTATTATCCGCCATGACAAACGAGGCGATGAGGTTGTGCCTATAGACAGAATGAATGCCCATAAAGCTTACGACGAATTACGTCTTCACTCTTCAAAAAAACTATTTCCGGGAGATTATACTATTACGATTAAATTTAGCGGCAAGATCACTGAACCGATGAACGGATTGTATCCTTGTCATTTTACACATGACGGCATTGAGAAAAAATTACTAGCAACCCAGTTTGAGAGCCACCACGCCCGTGAAGTATTTCCCTGCATAGATGAACCGGAAGCTAAAGCGACTTTTGACCTAACCCTAATTACTCCAATCAATGGCACAGTTATCGCCAATACACCGACAATACAGCAATTAAAAGAAAAATCTTTACATCGGACTCAGTTTGAAACTACTCCGATTATGAGCACATATCTGCTGGCTTTCGTATATGGGGAAGTCGATTTTCTCGAATCTAAAACTTCCCGTGGCACGCTTGTTCGAACGTACGCTACACCCGAGAATGTTCAGTTTACTGAGTTTGCCCTAGAAACTGCTGTCAAATGTCTTGAATTTTATGAAGATTATTTTGGTATTCCTTATCCTCTAGAAAAATGCGACATGATTGCACTGCCGGATTTTGCCAGTGGTGCCATGGAAAACTGGGGATTAATTACTTACCGCGAGCAAACCTTATTATATGATCCCGAAAATACTAGCGTCTCTACCAAGCAGTATGTCGCAATGGTTGTCGCTCACGAATTAGCTCACCAGTGGTTTGGTAACTTAGTAACTATGCGTTGGTGGACGGATTTATGGCTGAACGAAGGTTTTGCCAGCTGGGTAGAATACTTGGCGGTCGATCAAATGTTTCCGCACTGGCATATGTGGACACAATTTATAGCCAGTGAGCAGCAGTCGGCATTTAAACTAGATGCATTAGAAAATACCCACCCTATAGAGGTACCGATAAATCATCCCGATGAAATCCGCAGTATTTTCGATGCTATCAGCTATAACAAAGGTGCCAGTGTTATTCATATGCTTCATGGTTATCTTGGTGCCGAAGATTTCAAGAATGGTCTACGCTATTATTTGCAAAAACACATCTACGGTAATGCCGCTACCAAAGATTTATGGACGGCCCTAGAGCATATTTCTGGCAAACCGGTAAGTAAGTTCATGCAAGCTTGGACTTCGGAACCCGGTTTTCCGCTGCTTTCAGTTAGTATGAAAGGGGATACGGTAAAGCTTAACCAAGAAAGATTTTATGTAAGCAAGCCAGAAATAATCAGTCACAATATTTGGCCCATACCAATACTTGGCCCCCGCGATGCGCCGGAAAGGCTTGATGCTGCCAGTACTGAATACCGCACTTCCGCTGACAGTGGATTTTTTGTTAAGGTGAACAGGGGCCATAGTGGTTTTTATCGCACGCTTTATTCACCCAAAATACTAAGCGATCTAGCGGACAATATTATGAAACTTGAACCACTCGATAGACTAGGCATCCTTTCGGATTCGTTCGAAACAGCTAAAGCTGGCTTTTCATCAGTTGTAGACAGCTTAAAATTATTAAGTGCATACAAGGATGAAGATAATGCCGCAGTGTGGGATATTATCGCCGCAAATATCGGGGAGATACGCCGGGCGATGGATGACGAAGAATTACGTGAGGCACTTAAACCATATATGCGAGATTTAACGGCCACGCAGGTAGCGCGGCTTGGTTGGGAAGAGAAGAAAGCCGAGGATTATTTTGATACGCTGCTTAGGCCGACAGTTATAGGCCTAGCTTCAGTAGCAGAAAACAAAGATGTGGTGAGCGAATGTTTAAGACGCTTCAACAAAGCCAAATCGCCTCAAGACATACCTGCAGATTTACGGAGCTTGATATTTAATACAGCAGCAAGGCATGGTGATAAAAAAACATTTGATATATTAATGCGTTACCACAATGATACAAATAGCAGCGAAGAACGTACTACACTGGCTGCTGCATTAACTTCGTTTGACCAACCAGACTTAATAAACAAAACCTTAGAATTAGTGCCAACTAAAATTATACGCAACCAAGATGTCATGTATTGGATAGCCTACAGTTTTATGAACCGTCATGCCAAACGTACTACCTGGCTATGGATGAAAAAGAATTGGGATTGGCTTGAAAAAGAATTGGGCTCGGATCTTAGTTTTTTCCGTACGCCGATATATACTGCCCGCAGCTTTAGTGAGGATAGGTTCCTGAAAGAATATGACGAGTTTTTTAAGCCAAAATCTACTCCTGCGTTGGAAAGAAGCATTAAACAAGGTCGGGAAATGCTGGAATGGCAAATCGGCTGGAAGAACCGTGATCTCAAGCCATTGCAAAAATATCTTAAATCTTTAAAGTTTTAGATTATATCTCTTAATTCAATTTCAAAAGACTGGTCATTTTTTGTTACGGCTGCTGCCATTAGCTCATACGAATTTGCCCATTTATGCGCTAACACCCATGCTTCGGCGGCGCGCTTCATATGATGCAACTTTTTAGATGTGATGTAGTCGAACCCATCGCCAGCTATATTAGAATGCCGGTATTTAACTTCCACAAAATACAATATGCCACACTTTTCGGTTACTATGTCTATTTCTGCAAAACTGGTTTTCCAATTCATTTCAATAATTTTATAACCCTGTGACTGCAAATATTCAGCCACCGCTTGCTCGGCGGCGCTACCCGCACTAGTACTATTCATAGCAAAGCTTTTACGGGCGCAAATGACTTACGGTGAATATCACTAACTCCAAAACTTTTTAGCATGGCAATATGCTGCTTGGTACCATATCCAACATGGCTGGCAAAACCGTAATGCTGATAGCGTAGAGGTAAATCTGTCATATATTTGTCCCGAGTGACTTTAGCATAAATACTTGCTGCACTGACAATGGGGAATAAAGCATCGGCATCGACAATGGAGCTCGACTTGATAAATTTTTTAATGCAGTAGTTAATATTACCATCAAAAATGATTGTTTCGTTTGATTTAGCTTGCACTGCTTTAAGCGCCCTAGTTGTACCAAGCCGCATGGCATGGCTCAAGCCAAAATGATCAATTTCTGCGGGCATAACCCAGCCCTCGCCGATTTCACAAGAAACTCTAATATCATGAAATAATTGTTCGCGCGATTTCCTAGATAAAAGTTTGGAGTCCTTTAAGTCTTTAGACAGTTCACTTATTTGTCGTGCAGCTACAACTAATAAAGGACCTGCCCAGCACCCCCGACCAACTTCATCAATACCAATCATGCGGCAATTATAGTTTTGAATTCTTCGTATTTATTTATGGTTGGAAGCGGAAGGTGTAGATCTGCCAATGAATCTGGCGTGGCTAGATCAATATTAAAGGCTATAATCTGTACCTCTTGACCTAATACCCGATGACTTTCTATTTCTTCTTTTGCCATAGACTTCTGCATAGCAATGAAATCTACCGCCCCGATTGCGCCACGGCCGATGTTTCGAAAATAAGTTTTCATTCGATAAGGCTGACCGTCTTCTTTGTACAGCATGCTATTAGCTAGTGTAGACCCAGTATCAGCACAACCTCGTCCTGTTAAAGTGTCCCTTACTGCTAAAAGTCTGCGTTCAGCTAATGCCAAACCTTCGGGTGTAGCTGTTTCTGGTTCATAAATATATATCAGCTCTGTAGCAGGCTTCAGGGCAAGTCCCAGTAGTTTCCTCTCTGCTTGGAGCCGAGCTTCTTTTATGGCAGCCATCTCATTCACAGCAACAGGTTCTAAATGTGTTTCAGAACTTGCTAATTCATTATCTAACACCGCTAAAAAGGCATCTATTTCTGCTGTTCTCATAAAATCTAACCATTTATAACTTTATGCTGATTATAGTAATCACTTGTGATAAATGCAATTTATTCTTAGTGCTTAAACTAAAAACTAAGCTTTTTTGTCGTGGGCAGCTACTGCTTCGGCGACTTTGGTTTCGGTTTCGGCTTCTTCCTTGGCTTTTACTTCGGCGGCAGCGGCATGGTCGGCTTCGGCTTGAGCCTTTAGTTTTTCTTCAAGCTTCTCAGCCTCTTTGTCTTCAATTTTATTGACAGCTTCTTTATCAAATATAGTGCCAGTCAAGCGGGCTGATTTGCCGGAGCGAGCACGCATATACGTTAAATAATTGCGACGAACTTTAGAACGCTTAGTGACTTCAACTTTTACAATTAGTGGTGAGTGTATTAAATAGGTTTTCTCGACACCAATTCCGCTCGCGATTCGACGTAAAGTAATACTGGAAGTATGAGAACCTTTGCGGTCAGTTCGAATGACTAAACCTTCGAAGATCTGCACACGTTCTTTGCTTCCTTCACGGATCTTTTGATGCACTTTAACATTATCGCCAGAACGAACGTCGACGACCTGATGTTTCTTTTGACTAGCTTTAAGAGCCTTCACTACTGAGTCCATATCTGTACGATTTTACACTAATTCACCCCTGAACGCAAGACTCTTTGCTTCTTTCAGCATAAGTACAATAAAAAATAGCAATAACCAGTAAAAAAGCAGTTACAATGATGCTATGGATATTTACGAACAATCAATGGAACTGCACCGACAATTCAAAGGAAAAATTTCTATTAATCTAAGAGACACACCCGATACCAAAGAAAAACTGAGTATATATTACACACCGGGGGTTGCGGGAGTAGCAAAATATACCGCTGAACATCCTGAACAATTACGAGACGTGGCGTGGACAAATAATCTAGTTGCAGTCGTGTCTGATGGTTCCGCAGTCTTAGGCTTAGGCGATATTGGGCCATACGGCGCTATGCCCGTTATGGAAGGAAAAGCTATGCTGTTCAAACATTTTGCTAATATTGACGCAGTACCAATTGTCTTAGATGTACATGAGCCAGAAGAAATAATTGCCGCCGTCAAGGCTATAGCACCGAGTTTTGGGGGTATAAATTTAGAAGATATCGCGGCACCTAAATGTTTTATGATTGAAGAAAGACTGAAGAGCGAATTACCTATTCCCGTGATGCACGATGATCAACACGGTACCGCTATTGTGACCCTTGCTGGTCTCATAAATGCTATGAAAGTCGTTGATAAAAATCTGGATAAATGCCGAATAGTAGTCGTTGGCGCCGGAGCGGCTGGAACGGCAATAATCAAGTTATTAAATTTATACACAAAAGCTGAAATCATTGCAGTAGATAGCACCGGTATTATCAGCAAAGATCGCCCAGATTTGAATGCAGAAAAACATTCCTTACTGGTTTATACTAATCCTAATCATATTAATGGCTCCTTGGAGCATGCGCTTATGGGCGCTGATGTATTTATTGGTGTGTCAAAAGATGGCTTACTGTCCCCGGAAATGGTACATAGCATGGCAGATAAGGCAGTCATTTTTGCGATGGCTAATCCAGACCCAGAAATTCTACCCGATGCAGCCAAAGAAGCAGGTGCAGCCGTAGTAGCAACCGGCCGAAGTGATTTTCCAAACCAGGTCAATAACTCGCTCGGTTTCCCTGGCATATTCCGTGGTGCCTTAGATAATGGGGTAACCAGAATTACAGATAAGCATAAACTTGCCGCTGCTCAAGCGTTAGCAAATCTTGTACCTGAGCCTACAGCCGATAAAATAATCCCTGGGCCATTTGATCCCGGTGTTGTAGTAGCAGTTTCCGGTGCTATAAAATAACGAAATTACCCTACAACCCGGAAGACTTCTTCTATGGTTGTTTCACCTGCGAGAGCTTTTAAGACACCAACCTGCTTAAGAGTAATCATGCCACCACGTATAGCTGCTTGTTCCAAATCTGTAGTACTTATTTCACGGGCAGGTTTTCTAAGTATAGTTTGTAGTTCAGGATTCATTAACATAAACTCTCTTATTGCAAATTGTCCAGTATAACCAAATGGATTGGTTTCGGAAGTACCCGGTTTATATAACTGCAAACTGCCGCTATCGGGCCGGTTAAAACCTTCGGGTAATGTGTCCAGGACTTTCTGGATATAAAGCCGTGTTGGCTCATCAGGTTCGTATGGCTGCTTGCTTGC
>JALYQI010000041.1 GCA_030855955.1 bacterium
ATTTAATATCAAACGAGTTTAATATTCTTCCGGATAGTAATATTAAGTTTTGTAAAAACGTATTATGACAACGTAAGAGATATTAACCACTTTGTTGAATACATCATAACATACCAGAGGAGATTTAGCTATCTTTAAGGCAAGGTTTGACTAGCCCGTCTGCTAATGCTTAAATTCTATCAATGGCCAATGAAAGCAAATCCGCAGTCACCTGGTACCGTAGCTCACTACTGGGCGCTCTAAAAGTCCATATATTTTTTATTGCCGTCTACACTTTATATGTAATTTTGTCTCAAGTCTGGAATGTAATAACGGAAGAAGCTGGTCTATGGAGATGGGTAGCACTTAGCGGGCTAGCTACTGCATTAATAATTGTATGGCTGCTGTCGCGATCTCCGAAAAAAGGTGCAAGCTACTACAAGACACTGTTACATGTCATAATATTAGCGGACGTAGCATTTGCTAGTTTTAACGTTTTTAGCCAGCGAGGCATGGCCAGTCGGGCTGTTGCACTTTATGCTTTGCCCATCATTATTGCTGCCAGTTTGCTTAGATTAAAATGGTTAGTCGTAACGACACTTTTATGCGCCCTCAGTTATATTTTTAGCGCTTGGTGGTATTTCCATACGCATTTTAATGAAGGTTATAAAGCTGAATTAATATTTGAAGTTGGCTTTTATAGCCTGTTTTTCGCTATTTTAGGCGCGTTGCTTTGGAAACTGATTCGTCCCAAAACATAATGACCTTTTAGTGTAAAATATTATTTAAGGAGAGCTTATGATTGTAGATTTAGTTTCTGAAAGTAAAAAGATTACCGCGCGCGCCACTTCTAAGGTTAATGGGCCCAGCGTTAATGCTGCGGCAGAGCTGACTGAATATGATGTTGACGGCGCAAAATACGTTCACCTACACATAGAAGTCCAGGGAGACCCTACTGTCATTAAACCGGGTAAGCATGCTGTACATTTTCACGAAAAGGCTGCCTGTGACTGCGAAGGCTTCAAATGTGCCGGTGGTCATTTCGATCCAGGACCCTCGGGCAATACGGATCCAGATGCCAACCACGGTTACCATGCTGGCGATTTACCAAATATCATAATCGATACCTCGGGTCATGGAATACTTGATTGCCTAACTACACGTGTGACTTTAAGCGATGGCCCTGTTTCGTTGCTAGGCAAGGATTCCGCTCCAGACGGAACCAGCTTAATGATTCATGCTAACCAAGACCCACACACTCCTGGCGAATCTGGCTCAGGTCATTCGGGGGGTCCAAGGCTTGCGTGCGGAACTATAATTAAGAAGAATTAATACTGTATTTTAATTATTCTTTTGGCGCCATTTTGTAATTTCGGCGTGATGGCCTGATAGTAAGACAGAGGGTACTGACATACCCATGAATTCTTCGGGCCGTGTATATTGCGGAAACTCAATATTAGTATCGTCATTTTGAAAAGATTCTATCTCGACACTTTGTTCTCCGCCTAGAACTCCAGGCAACAATCTAACGACTGAATCAATAATTATCATTGCTGGCAGTTCCCCGCCAGTCAGCACGTAATTACCGATGCAATATTTCTCGTCTACCCAACTAGTTATACGCTCGTCATAGCCCTCGTATCTTGGACAAATTACTATCAGATCTTCGTTAACTGCTGCTAGTCGCTTGGCATCTGACTGTTTGTATAGTTTGCCACGTGGAGTCGGTAGTAATACTTTTGCTTTGGGCGACGTAGACTTTGCGAACTCTATGGCTCTATGTAATGGCTCGACCATTAACAACATGCCATCGCCTCCGCCATAAGGAGTGTCATCTACTTGCTTTCTGGGTCCCAAACCGAATTGCCTTAAGTCTATATACTCAAATTCAACTGCCTCTTTCTCCTGAGCTTTCCAAAGCATGCTTTGGTTTAAAACTCCTTCGAACATTTGAGGAAACAAGGTGATTATTTGAATTTTCATTACACTTATTATAACATATTAATATGGAGAGGAGAGGAAACTCACTTTTACTCAGCGTGAGAGATATTGACATACTAGTAAACTATATTAATAGCGATGATTCTACTAGTCCGAAAAAATTTGATACATTAGTCAATATTTTAAATAATAAAGCCACTGAGATATCGGAAAATATTACTGACGACGAATCTTATACTGTAAGTGTTATTTCTACCACTTGGTCATTCCTGCTTGAACGTACTGTGAACATTGCTTATGCTTTCGATCACGAGAGCGAAATCATTCTTTATGATAAGTATAGTGAGGAAGACAAGAGAAAAATTAAAATTGATCGAATGCTGAGCAGACGTAGACACCGAGGAGATGATAACGTTAGGCCTTTCAAAAAACCAGAATAATCTAAACGACCGCCATAAAGACGGTCGTTTAGTCACATAAGGCCCCAAATCTTGCGACTTGGCTCGCATGGCCTATTTGAATTTTTGTTTTTGTTTCCGTATATTTATATTTTTACGGATCATGTTTATGCTAACAGAAGCATGGACTTCGTGCAACCACTTTTCCCCAGTTATAAACTCCCACGTAACTTATTTAGACATCTAGATCGTCTAGATCGTCAAGCTCGCGACGGGTCTTCGCTATCATGTCTTCGTTATTATCCTCGTCAGCTTTTGGAGCAGAACTCCTAGTAGACGTAGACCATGCGTCATCATCATTATCATCGCTTACAGTAGTTACTGGTGGCTGTTCAGTAGGCTCATCAGAACTAGCAGTAGTATTGTTATCAGATGTATTGTCCCAGTCAGATGACCTATCATCTTGCCGAGCAGGCTGGTCTTCGCGATTTGGACGGTCTGGTTTTGGATAACCATTATCTACGATTTTAAGATTGTAACGCGCTTCATTCTTTGTACCTAAGGCTCGGAGAAGTGTACGCAGGCTCTGAGCTGTAGCGCCGCGTTTTCCAATAACTCGGCCAAGGTCCTCAGGATCAACAGTCAGTTCCAGTAAAACGCCCTTTTCGTCTATTGTGCGCGATAATTTAACTTCATCTGGTTTGCCGACAAGTGATTTTACAATATATTCAATAAACTGTTCGTCAATGGTTGCGCTCATAATTCCTCCTATTTAGTCGTGCTGATAAATACAGTATATCCATTGAGATAGGTACTTTTAGGCTTCTTCTGTAGGTTTATCTTCAGTAGTTTCTTTGGCTTCTGCTGGCTCAGCTTCAGCCTCAGTTGCGGTTTCGGCTGGCGTTTCTTCGCTTGTAGGTTCGACAGGAGTTTCTTCAGGAGCTTCGGCTTCTGCTACAATTGGAGCTTCAGGTTCTTCAACCTTTTCTTCAGCGGGGCGATTTCGACGAAGCTTGTCATTAGTCTTTATAGACTTGTCTTTTTTAGCTGGCGAAACGACCCATTTAGGTAGTTTAAGCTTATTGACTTCAAATAATTTAACGACCCGGTCGCTTGGCTGTGCACCATTACTCATAAAAGTTTCACATTTTTCGATGTTTAATTTTGCCTCTTTAGTGTGGGGGTTGTACGATCCTAGGTGTGCAACAACTTTACCGCTACTTGGAGCGGTACGTGAATCTTGTACAACAACACGGAACTGAGCGTGACCTTTACGGCCAGTACGCTGCATACGGATTGTCAGCATAGAATTATTAATCCTTAATAGTTAATTTAATTTAAAACCGTGAGGAGACACACCCACAGCGTTTCAGTGAATAATTGTAACTGTTTATCTGTTATTAGTCAACTGTGGGGAATTTCTACTCGGCAATTTCGTCTGCAGTAGTCTGCCCAAGAGCCTTTTGGGCAGCGCGTTGCTGGGCTTGTTGCTTACTAGGGCCTTGGCCTTCGGCTCGTATTGCATCGCCCACAAACACTCCAACAGTGAAGATTTTGTCATGATCTGGCCCGTCTTCACTCAAAACACGGTATTGTGGAGTCATGCCTTCATCGCTCTGCACTACCTCTTGATAGCGTGACTTTGGGTCGAGCCATGAACCAGTATCCAAAATTGTTTTGAAAGTACTCAGTATATTCTTAGTTATGAATTCTTCTGCTGCGTCATATCCTTGGTCCAAATATATTGCACCTATGACAGATTCAAAACAGTTCGCGAGAATCTGATCCCTTGCCCGCTCTGTGCCACGTTTCTCGCCTCTAGATAATCGCAATAATTCGCTAAAGTTAAGTCTAATTGCTGCTGCCCCGATACTTTCTGTACGCACTAAAGCACTGCGCCAGTTAGTCAGGATACCCTCGGGCTCCGAATAATTAGAATATAAGAATTCTGTTACAACCAGCTCTAATACAGCATCACCTAAAAATTCTAAGCGTTCATTGTGCGCACTAACAGTTTTTTTATGCTCATTTAAATAGCTACGATGGGTAAATGCAGTCATAAGAAGCGAAACATCGTTGAATGGCCCAACAAGGTGCTTCGTGGCAAAGTCTTGGTATAGATTGCTGTCAAACATAACTAAGAAGCCTAGTGACCACTCCGAATTTTCTTAAGTCCAAGTAGTATCGCCTTGCCAATATCCTCATATTCTATTTTATCGAGTGCTTCTGCAGCCTTAAACCAACGAATTCCGTTCATCCACTCTTCGGGCTTAACTTTGTCGCTGTTCGCACCAGCCTCCATTAAAAATATTTCAGTTGTCATAAGTACCAGGCTTTGGTTTCGTCTATATCGAAAATCTATTTTGCTCAGCCATGAGATAATTTTGACGTCTAAAAGCCCAGTTTCCTCGCCGATTTCACGGACTGCAGTATCACGGGCATTTTCGCCTTCTTCGATATGACCTTTAGGTATAGTCCAGCGGTTTTTGGCATCCTGAATAAGCAGAATTTCGATGGTCTTAGTAACGGGATGTCGCCTATATACTACGCCACCGGCGGTAGGTTCGCGGACAACTTCAGATATAGCCGGTCGTTTTCGGTCAACCAGTTTCTTGAATCGCTGGATCGGGCGGGGTTTTTTCATCATAATTTTTTTACTTCTTAGATTTAGGTTTAGGTTTCGTTTTGTTAAGACTCAAATCTGCGTCTTTTTCCTTTTGCTTTAATAGAGTGCCGAGAACGCCATTTATGAATCTGCTAGAATTATCACCTCCGAAGGCTTTGGCTAATTCTACAGCTTCATTTATGACTACTTTAGGTGGCACATCAGTCCCGCTAAGTAGTTCATAAAATGCAATCCGCAGAATAGTTCGGTCCATCCTAGCTATCTGGTCGATGGGCCATTCAGGAGCAATTGGCTGGATAATCTTATCAAGTTCATCCTCGCATTCAAGCACCCCGTTAACTAAATCTATAATAAACGACTTGTCTTCTAGAACTTCGCTATAACGACCAATATTACGCTTTACAACCTCTTTTTTATCAACGGTCTTATCGTCGCAGTCACGCCTAAAATCAATTTCAAACAGTGTCTGCAGAGTGACAATTCGGCCTAAGTGACGATTTGATGCCATTTGAGGTATTCCTTATTTTTAACGTAAGTTAAGTCGAAGCTTTTAGGCTTCGACTTTTTTGCCGCTTTCACGGACAGTTGTTCGAACTTTTACAGGCGACTTTGCATTAACTGCACGCGCAAGTTTTAGTACCAAATGACTACGCCGCGTACCTGTACGGCGAGACGAGGTGCGTTTTTTTGGCTTCCCCATGTCTGCTCCCT
>JALYQI010000043.1 GCA_030855955.1 bacterium
TATCTGATATTTTATTTGTTAAATTAAACTTGCCGACATCGGTATCAAAAAAAGGCAAAGCAGGGCACTTTTCTACCGCTACGGACGTACTAGACAAACTACGCGATCTGCATCCGATAATTAATGACATCGAACAATACCGGGAGCACACAAAGCTTAAAAGTACTTACGTTGATACCTTGCCCAAAGTTATGGACGAGAATGGCCGCGTGCACACTAATTTCCGTATGACGATTGCGCCGACGGGTCGTTTGAGTTCCAACGAACCTAATTTGCAGAATATTCCGGTGCGCACCGAACTTGGTAAAAAAATTCGCACTGGATTCGTAGCCAAACCCGGGCATGTGTTTGTCAGCGCCGATTATTCGCAGTTTGAAATCCGCTTGGCGGCAGCTCTCAGTGGCGACGAGGACATGATTAAGGCTTTTAACGAAGACCAAGATGTCCATAAGCTTACTGCTGCTGCGGTCATGAACCTTAAGCCCGAGGAAGTCACTAAAGAAATGCGTTATCGTGCCAAGGCGGTGAACTTTGGCATTATGTACGGTCAAGGGCCTCATGGTTTGGCCGAGCAGACTGGTATGAGTTTTTCGGAAGCGCGGGATTTTATTGCCAAGTACTTTATGATACGACCGAAATTGAAAGAATATATCGAGCACTTGCGTGAAAAAGCTTTGAAGAAGGGATATGTTGAAACCTTGCTGGGACGGCGCCGCCCAACGCCGGATGTAAAGAGTAGTAACTTCATGGTGCGTGAAGGCGCTTATCGGCAGGCAATCAATATGCCGATACAAGGCACAGCCGCTGATCTTACCAAACTTGCAATGGTGCGAGTGCAAGAAAAGTTGCCAGAAGGTTCTAATATGCTACTGCAGATTCACGATAGCATTTTGATTGAAGTGCCTGAAAAAGATGCAGATAAAGTCGGCAAAATTTTGGTGGAAGTCATGGAAAATGTCTACGAATTGCCGGTTAAATTGAAAGCAGATATTTCCGTCGGTAAAAATTGGGGCGAGCTTTAAAAAAAGTATTTTTTAAAGATAACTCACCCAGTATCGTTTTAGCAGTATTTTCTATAGTTGTGATGAGCATTTGGCAAAGGCAAAAAGATTCGCCCGAATCCAAGCCGGTGAGTGCCGCCTATACTGAGACGGGGAGCTCTTAGGGCTGCTTAGCCTAAATAATGTAGCAACTAAATATAAAATTTAGTTAAATATATGGCCATTCTTATTAAGTAGTTATACAATGGGCAACAATAAGGGAGGTATTAGATGAATATTTTTAATTTTACCTATGAATTATCACCTGCAGAATTGACTGAATGCATAGAATCGGCAAACGATATTGCAAGTGAGCTACTTGGGCCGATTAATCAAAATAGTTTTAAAGATACATCCGAACACATGATGAGACAGGGACTATATGCACATCTGTCACGCTTGGTAATTATGGACGAAGGGGAGCTTGAAACAGTAGTTATTGAAGGAGCTGTATTTAACCCCGATGGAGATTATGTATTAGATGAAGATGAGGATAGTGGACCAATAAAAACTTACGAAGGTACAATATTTGATTTTGACACTGACTTAGCCGACAAAACTTTCAATGTAACACATAGTCTAGGCAGCCTGACTGTAAATGCCATCGGAGATATAGAACTGGAACGTCATACATTCATCGATCCAGAAGATCCGGATCCTGCATCAAGCGGTGTCGCCCCAACACTTGCTGACCAAATGGCATTATCTGAAATTCGTACTATTTTCCTAACCTAGTATGTAGTATTTCTAAGTGGTTGAATACCAGTGCATTGACCAAAGTAATAGCATCTTGAGGCACTCAGGTGAAGAATGTAAAGCAGGATTTACAACCAAATTACCTTCGCCTTGAGCTTACATGCCATCATTCCTTCTATGACGTACTCGCGCTTTAGTTTCAAGTAAATCTCGTATAATAAAAGTTGTTTAACTAGCCGATGGTTGATAGACGACAACCAAGATATTTAGATCTGGGTTGAAGTGATCATGGAAGAAATATGTACCAGGTTTACTGAACGTGACTTTCCAACCTTCGTCTGCTTGGAATGTTCCGGAAGAATAGTCTGATTCGGCATGATCGTGAGCGGTGGTATCGTGATCTTCGGCGGCAAATTCTTCATGATCAACTTCAGCTTCATTATGCTCAGGGTCCGATGTACCATGTGCCAAACTGTCTGTACCTGTAGTATTTTCCTCATGGGCGCGTTCACCGCTGCCGCTGCCTAGACTTAAGGCGTGTTTTTGGCCATCGCGGCTATTAAACTGCACGCTACCACCTATAGGAACGTTGACTTGGTCTGGACTGGGGCCTTCTGGGTTCAAATCTACAATTAATGCACCAGTCTCATCAATGGGCTGCTGGTAATTATCGACCCGGGCTGTTTGGTTTGGCTCCGAACGTCTAGCAAGACCAAATGATACTGAAAACGCCAGCAATAATACAGTGATAGCTATGACTGGTAATAATAATTTCGTGTTCTTAAACTTTTTCATAATCCTATTCCGTTACAA